>CAYRCP010000072.1:0-8413 GCA_964422755.1 uncultured Bacteriovoracaceae bacterium
CTGCGCGATCAGACCGTGGAGAAGATCGATGTCTTCACCGGGGAGAAACTTGCAGCCATCGATGTGACGGATCTGCCGCGGGATATCGCCATAACCCCGGACGGATCAACGGTTTATGTGTCTCTGCACAACAATGAGTATAACGGCGGGCAGAACATACCGGCGATCGGCACCGCCACTGATACCATAGTCGATACTACGAGTACGCCAAATGACGCCAAGGCCATCGACATGAGCCCGGACGGTGCATGGCTGTATGCTTCGAGCGTATACGGGCACAGCTCTTATGACCAGACCTTCTATGTCTCGGTCTTCAATACCGCCACGAACAGTGATGAAGCAGTCATCAATGTCGACCCGTACCACCCCTTCGATCTGGTAACCACCCCGGACGGCTCACGAGTCTACATCGCCAACCTGGAGGAGGGTCTCTCGTACATAGATGTAGATGGTGACAGCTTCAGCTTTGAGGGACCTGCGATTGTTGAAGCAGACAAGCAGTATATCCGTCTGGAGATCAGTCCTGACGGTACCCGGCTCTATGCAGTGACCGTGAATTGGAGGACCTACCAGAGCGGTATCTCGGTTATCGATACTGCAGATAATACACTCGTGGCTACCATTCCAATTACCCTGCCGTATGAGTGGCTCAGTTTCAACGGTATCGATATTCATCCAACCGAGCCCGAACTCTATGTGATCTTCAGTGATACCGCAGGAACCGGGCTGCCGGACTTCTATGTGATCGACACGGACACCAACACGATCAGCAATTCGCTGAGCATTGGGAGACACAATGACATCTACGGCGATCTGCTGATTATCAGGCCGTAGGTTATGTCTGGAAATTGATTAAATGGCGGCCATGGTCAAAAAGACCATGGCCGTTTTTTATTGAGGGTCTGTGTGAACTATCACTTCAGATATTGACAAGATCTTCAATATACATTATTAACTAACCGGTTGGTTAATTATTATGAAAAAGCGTGACGGAAAGACAAAAGACAGAATCCTGGATGCGGCGGAGCAGCTCTTTGCCAATAAAGGGTTCGACGGGACCAAGGTGCAGGAGATCGCAACCTCAGCCGGGGTGAACAAGGCGATGCTCTATTATTATTTCAAGGACAAGGATGAACTGCTCATTGCCGTTATCGGACGGATTATCGGCGGCATCAGGGACGCAATCCCCAGGTACTTTGATCGCGAGGAAAATGCCGCACAAAACATTGAACACTTTCTTGATTTTTATATCGAGTATCTGGCCGATAACAGCTCCTTTGTCAGGCTTATGGCGTGGGAGATGCTCTCTGCCAGGCATGTGCAGGCCATTGCAAAAGACTATATCATCCCGGTTTTTTCCCTTATGCGGGAGAGGATTACCGAGGCAATAGCTAAAGGGTGGATACGCGATGTATCGCCTGAGCATACGGTGTTTTCTGTTGTGGGGATGAACGTCTTTTATATCGTTGCTTCACCGCTTTTCATGCTCATTCTGGGTGATGATCCACTTTGTCCAGAGATGATTGCGAAGAGAAAGCAGTCAGTTAAGGATCTGATTATGCATGGGCTTATCCCGAAACAGAAGGAGCCGCGTAAATGATACGAGGAGTTGTGGAATTGAACCAAGGCTTCAAGCCCGGTAATGCGGAAGAGAAGACGGATGTAAGGAGTGAACATGAATAAGCGTCTGCCAGCCGCGATCATTATTGTCGGGATCATTGCCGCTGCCGGAGTATATATGTATTATTTCCAAGGCAATGATGAGGCAAGCACCATCAGCGTATCGGGTAACATTGAAGTGACAGATGTAAGGCTCAGCTTCAAGATCGCTGGCAGGCTGGATTCACTGCTTGTTCACGAGGGAGATAATGTTACGAAAGGTCAGCTCATCGGGCGGCTGGAGAAGTCTGACCAGGAACTGGCACTGCAGCAGGGAAAAGCCAATGTGCAGTATGCAAAAGCAGTGCTCGCAGAACTGGAAGAGGGCAGCAGGAGGCAGGAGATCGCACATGCCAGGGCAGAATTGTCACGGGCCCGTGCAAGCCTTGAGACTGCAGGCGCGCAGCTGGAACTGGCGCAGGCAGACAATGATCGTTTCTCCAATCTCTATAAACAAGGAGGGATCAGCCGCCGGGAATATGAACAGTATGAAACCCTGTATACGATAGCCCAAAATGCTTACAAAGAGGCGCAAGCGCGGCTTGAGAGTGCCAGGCAGAACGTAAGTCTGGTGGAAGAAGGGGCGCGTGTTGAAAAGATCGATCAGGCACGTTCCCAGCTGAAGATTGCCAGACAACACCTTAAGCAGGCGAAACTCCTGCTGGAATATACCGATCTGTATTCGCCCATCGATGCCGTGGTTATGAGCAAGTCAACAGAGGCCGGAGAATATATAACCCCTGGGGCAGCGGTTATAACCATCGGTGATCTGAGCAGGCCCTGGCTGCGAGCATACATCAGTGAGATCGATCTGGGTAAGATAAAGCTTGACCAGAAGGTGGAGGTGACAACCGATACCTACCCAGGCAAGGTCTACACGGGACGGATAAGTTTTATCAGTTCCGAAGCGGAATTTACCCCAAAGGCCGTACAGACGTATGAGGAACGGGTCAAACTCGTGTATCGTATAAAGATCGCGCTTGAAAACCCTGAAGAGGAGCTCAAACCGGGAATGCCGGCAGATGCCCTGATCGAACTGCACGAATAGCGTGGAGGTCTGTATGGAGCCTGCGATCTTTGCCCAGGGCCTCACCAAGCGATTCGAAGATCTCATTGCAGTAGACGGTCTCGACCTGTATGTGCATCCGGGTGAGATCTTCGGGCTTGTGGGGCCTGACGGTGCGGGGAAAACCACATCTCTGCGCATGCTCAGCAGCATCATGGAGCCCACGGATGGCACTGCAGCAATTGCCGGGTTCGATACGGTTAAGGATGCATCGAGGGTAAAGGACCACCTGGCGTATATGAGCCAGCGATTCGGGCTCTATACGGATCTCACCGTTTGGGAAAACATCAACTTTTATGCAGATATGTACGGGGTCCCTGCAAGAGGCAGGGCCGATCGCATAGATGAACTGCTGGATTTCAGCTATATGCGCCCGTTTAAGAAACGACGGGCAGGTGACCTCTCGGGCGGAATGAAGCAGAAGCTCCAGCTCGTTTGTGCCCTGATTCACACGCCCAAGGTGCTGCTCCTGGATGAACCCACCAACGGCGTCGATCCGGTCAGCCGCAGGGATTTCTGGAGAATACTGTATAAACTCCTGCAGTCAGATGTTGCCATCCTGGTAAGCACTGCATACCTCGACGAGGCGGAACGGTGCAATCGGGTGGGGCTGATTAACCAGGGCAAACTCCTGGCCGTCGGCACCCCTGCAGAGGTAAAAAAACTCATGAAAGGTTCGATCCTCAGTATTCGAAGCCCTCAGGCCCGGCAGATCAGCACGTTGATCCGCAAGCACCTTGATTGTAAAGACGCCAAGATGTTCGGCGACACGGTCCATATCGTTACAGACAGGGTCGAGGAGACATTGAGGCAAGCACAGGAAATTCTTTCAGAATACGGAATCTCCTATGATGATATCAGAAGGCAGGAACCGACGCTCGAGGATGTATTCGTGAGTGTGCTCAAGGACAGCCCCACCGATCATCAAAAGACACAGGAGGATACACCCGGCATAGAATCGGTCTTCACTGGCCCGGAAAGCAACGGCCATGCAGGCCATGCGGTGGAGGTGAAAAATCTGACAAAGAGATTCGGCTCCTTTGTCGCAGTGAACAAGGTGAGTTTTCATGTGCCCAAAGGGGAGATATTCGGGTTTCTAGGGCCGAACGGGGCAGGAAAGAGCACGGTTATCCGCATGCTCTGCGGGGTGCTGGAGCCCAGTGACGGCACGGGAAAGGTGTTGGGCTTTGACGTTGGCACGCAGCCGGAGCTGATCAAGGCGCACATCGGCTATATGAGCCAGAAATTTTCGCTGTATGAAGATCTTACCGTGGAAGAGAACATTGATTTCTATGGCGGTATTTACGGTCTTAAAGGCGTGAGACTGAAGGAGCGCAAGGCATGGGCTGTTGACATGGCCGGGCTCAAGGAGCACAGGTACAGTCTCACAGCTCTGCTCAGTGCCGGCTGGAAGCAACGGCTTGCAATGGCATGCGCTATCCTGCACGAACCGCCCATTATTTTTCTCGACGAACCCACAAGCGGGGTCGATCCGGTTTCCAGGCGCCGGTTCTGGGATCTTATCTACAGCATGGCAGATAAGGGGGTAACGGTATTTGTTACCACGCATTATATGGAAGAGGCTGAATACTGCGACAGGCTCGCGATGATTTACCGGGGGGATATCGTGGCGTTGGGGACCCCAACTGAGCTCAAGACAAAGACAATGAAAGATTCCATTCTCGATATCCTTTGTGAATCACCCCAGGATATTATGGAACACCTTGCGGTCTTGCCTGAAGTGAGAGAGGTTGCGCTTTTCGGGGCAGGGCTCCATGCTGTTGTGGAAGATGTCCCGGGTGCAATACAGGCAATAAGGCGTGAACTGGCATATCGTAAAGTCGAAATCGAGAGGATCGAACAGGTGCTGCCCGGTATGGAGGACGTATTCGTGTCCCTTATTGAAGAAGCTGATCGAAAAAAGGGGCAGGGGTGATGCTGCAATGAGCTTCACGCGTTTTTTGGCTGTTGCACGAAAGGAATGGATTCACGTTCTGCGGGACTGGCGAAGCCTGTTTCTGACCATTGCCATTCCCATGGTCCTGATTCTCCTGTTCGGGTATGCCCTGAATATGGATCTGAGAAACGTCCCCACCGCAGTCTGGGATCAGTCGCGCTCGCCTGATAGCAGGGATCTGCTGAATCTCTTCGACGGTTCTGGGTATTTCTCCGTCGACAGGTACTGTGATAATTATCGCGACATCGTCTCGACGCTGGACAGCGGTCGAGCCATGATTGCCCTGGTCATTCCCCATGATTTTGCCAGAAAGATTCATGGGGGAGAGCCGGTAAAGGTCCAGGTTATCGCCGACGGCAGTGATGCCAATACTGCCAGGTTCGCCCTGGGATATGCAACAAGTATCGGGTTGATCTATTCCCGCAGTGTCAGTGTTGCCCAAGTGCGCCTCATGACCGGCCAGGAGCTCGTAGTCCCGGTGGAACTGGTGCCGAGGGCATGGTACAATCCTGATCTCCGCAGTGCAAATGTCATAATCCCCGGTATCCTGGCCATGGTGATGATGGTGATTGCCGCCATGATGACCAGTGTCACCGTGGCAAAGGAATGGGAGATGGGGACCATGGAACAGCTCATCAGTACCCCTTTGCGGGTGCCTGAGATCGTCCTGGGCAAGGTAGTCCCGTATTTTGTCATCGGTATGCTTGACGTGGCAATAGCCGTCGGTCTGGGGCAGTGGCTTTTCCATGTTCCTCTGCGTGGCTCGCCCGGGCTTGTCTTTGCCATGGCAGCACTGTTTCTCACCGGAGCGCTCTTTTTCGGCCTTATGATCAGTATCACTATGAAGAAACAGGTTCTGGCAAATCAGATCGCACTTATTGCGGGTTTTTTGCCCACCATTATTCTCAGCGGATTTGTTTTTGCCATCGACAATATGCCTCTTCCCATCCAGTGCATTACTTTTATTGTTCCTGCCAGGTATTTCATTGCATTGCTTCGGGGTATTTATCTCAAAGGCATCGGGCTTGAAATCCTCTGGCTCAATGCGGTGCTGCTGGGAGTATACGCAGCAGTTATGGTCTTCTTGGCTCACAAACGTATGAAACTCACATTGGAGTAGGGATGTTCGAACGGATAAAGCGCATGTTCATAAAAGAGTTTCTGCAGATGTTCAGGGACCCCCGCATGAGGATTGTGATCTTTGGTGTGCCGCTTATCCAACTGGTAATAATGGCCTTTGCAATGACCATGGATGTTACCGATATCAAGATAGCAGTCATGGACCGGGACAATACCCCCGCTTCCCGGGAATTGCTGCAGAGATTCAGTGCTTCCGGGTATTTTGAGGTTTCCGAATATGCGGACAGTCCATCAGAGATTACCCGGCTGCTCGATACCTCGTCGGTTCAGGTCCTGATTTGCATACCGCCGGGTTTTGAGGGAAAGATCAGGGGAGGAACTACCGCCCGGGTTCAACTGCTCTCAGACGGTACCGACAGTAATACCACAGCCATTGTAATGGGATATGCATCACAGATCGTGACGCAGTATGCACAAGAGGTGCTTACCCGGAGAGTCGAGTCACTGATGGGGGCAGGGGCATCGCCGCCGAAGATCACGATGGAATCCAGATCATGGTTTAATCCGAACCTGGAGAGCAGATACTACTACGTCCCGGGTCTCATTGCCATCATGCTGATCCTGCTGAGTATGATGGTTGCCAGTATTGCCATTGTCCGGGAAAAAGAGGGGGGTACTATCGAGCAGGTCATGGTGACCCCCATCAGGAAGATCGAGTTCATCCTCGGCAAGACCCTCCCATATCTTATTACCGGCTACATTGTCATGACCCTGATGTTTATCATCGCACTGATCATATTTGGTATCCATATCCGGGGAAGTGTGCTTTTGCTCTACGGCCTGACCGGGATTTATCTGGCGGGAAACCTCGGGCTTGCCCTGCTCATCAGCGTCAGTGCCCATACCCAGCAACAGGCTTTGCTTACCGCTTTCTTCATCCTCATGCCGGCGATCCTTTTGAGCGGGTTCATTTTTCCCATCAACAACATGCCTGTCGCGATACAGTATGCCACATTCGCAAATCCCATGCGGTGGTACATGGAGATTATTCGCGGGGTCGTGATGAAGGGAGTTGGTGTGGCACCTTTAGCACATGCAATCGTGGGTGAGTCAATACTGGCGATTTCGTTCCTTACGATAGCGACCGCACGGTTTCACAAGACCCTTGAGTGATTGCCGGGATTGTCCCGGATGTCGGGTGTGGTTTCCGCAACGAAAATCAATGAATAAAGCGGTATCCTTTTCCCCTGATGCTGATAATGTACTCGGGTTTTGTGGGATCTTTTTCGAAATATCGTCTGATTCGTGAGATAAAGGTGTCTACCGTACGGGTCTCAATGTCAGGATCGAGCCCCCAGACATTTTTCAGGAGTTCGCCGCGGGTGACAATCCGGTCCTGGTGGTTGGCCAGGTATTGAATAAGGTTCGCTTCGTGAGGCGTGATACGCAAGAGCTCCCCATGAGGGTTCTTTACCTCCAGCGTGTTGAAGTCAATGGTTGTGTTCCCCATCCTGAGGATATCTTCCGATTTATACCACTCATAGCGGTTCAGCATCCTCTTGACCCGCAGCAGAAATTCCTCGAGGTGAAATGGTTTTGTCAGGTAATCATCTGCCCCGGCCTTAAGGCCTTCCACCTTATCCTCTGTGGCTGATTTGGCGGTGAGGATAAGGACCGGGAGTTTGGGATCATCCTCTCGGATGGTCTTGAGTGCCTCTATGCCGTCGATGCCCGGCAGCATGAGATCCAGAACGACCAGATCTATGCTGGAGTTCTGCATGGCCGATATTCCGTCTTCGGCCCTGGGAAAGTGTATCACCTCATATCCTTCGGCCTCGAGGTTGATACGCAATCCCAGAGCCAATGCCTGATCATCTTCAATAACAAGTATGCGCCATTTTACATTCATGATCGTGCTATGGGCAGGTGTATGAGAAATGATGTACCTGCCTCACTGCCTCCTCCACTTACTCTGATATTTCCGCCATGTGCCTTGACAATTGCCTTGACCACATACAGCCCCATGCCTGTGCCGGAGCCCCACAGCGCCATTGCTTCCGGAAGCCGCTGAAACCTTTTGAAAACATCCCGGTAACTGTCTCGGGGAATTCCTATCCCCGAATCCGAAAATTCGATATAGACCCGTTTGCCGTCGTGCCATTCCTTAATATCAATTCGCGGGATATCATTGGAATAGTGTATAGCATTTTCCATAAGATTCGAGAACACAATATCAAATGCATCCTTATCGATGCGAATGGGTGCACCATCTTCTATCTCTGTCTGAACATCCACCCCTCGCAGGAGATTCTCATGATTTCTGATAAACCCATTGAGGAAATCTGATACCGGCATTGTGGAGAATATGTATGGCTTTCGTTTATAACTCAATCGGGCACTTTCGAGAAAATTGTCCACCAGGGATTTAAGTCGCTGGTTCTCTTCAAGCATTCCCGATAAGAGCTGATTTTTCGTATTCTCGGGCAGGTCTCTTTTCTGGATCGTCTCGAGATAGAGCTGCATGGTGGCCAGCGGGGTCTTGAACGCATGGGTGATCGAGGAAATAATGTGCATCTGTGTCCTCATGAGGGTGAGTTGCCTTTGATGAAGGATGAAAAGCGTGTAAATACCGATCAGGATCAAAAGGAACA
>CAYRCP010000073.1:0-8381 GCA_964422755.1 uncultured Bacteriovoracaceae bacterium
TATAAAGGTGGATACAATGACTGAAAACCAGGCACCATCGATATGCATTTTCAACTGCTACCCGAAGCAGAGCAGGGAGAATTTTGACCGGCAGAATGTCGGACATCCGCATGACATGTATCAGGGATTTCTGTCCCGCTACGTACCACAGGCACGGGTGAAAATCCTCTTTATCGCCGATTTTGAGACAACCCTGCCAAGCGCGGACGAACTTGCATTGCTTGACGGCATCATCTGGACCGGCTCCGATCTGACGATCTATCACGACGATGACCCGCGCGTAACGCGCCAGATCAAACTGATGCAGGCAATATTTACGGCAGGCGTCCCGTGTTACGGCAGCTGCTGGGGCATCCAGATGGCTGCTGTAGCGGCGGGAGGAGAGGTCAAGAAAAACCCCAAAGGCCGTGAATGGGGTATTTCCGGGATCATCTCCCAGACCGATTCCGGGCAGAACTCCCTGCTGCTCAAGGGTAAACCCAGCCGGTTCAAAGGCTTTGTCATGCACCTCGACGAGGTGACCGGTCTGCCTGATGGCGCCACGCTTCTTGCCGGCAACGACCATACGCAGGTACAGGCCATCGAGGTCAGACATAAAAAAGGCATATTCTGGGCTACCCAGTACCACCCGGAATACAACCTCTTTGAGATGGCCCGCCTGATCTCGGCCCGTGCACAGCCACTGGTGAACGAGGGTATCTTTGCCTCCACCGACGATGTTCAGGCATATGCCGAAAAGATGCATGCACTGTACAAAAACCCTGGCTCAGCGCAGCTGAGAGAGGATCTGGATATAGGAGATGATATCATCGATGCCGATATCCGCGAGCAGGAACTGCGGAACTGGATCGATTACCTCGTGCTTAATTCAACTTACTAAAAGCGTATGTTTTTCAGGACGCCCGGACGATAATGTAAGGAAAACCTGTTTTTTATTGACGATTTTCAATTCCTGCCATTGATTAATGACAGGAATAACGTTACTCTTTTAATTAATTATCACACAAGGAGGAAATTATTATGAGGAGAATCGCCATTTCCACAGTTTTGATCTTCGCTTTTGTGATTGCCGGTGTAAGTTTCGCATCTGCGGAAGAAATGTCTTTGCTCACCTGGAAAGGGTATGCACCAAAGGTTCTGGTAGACAAATTCAAACAGGAAACCGGGATTGACGTCAAGGTAACCTACACCAACAACGAGGAGATGATCGCCAAACTGCGTGCCACCAGGGGCGCAGGCTTTGATCTGGCACAACCCAGCCAGGACCGCATCTCTTCTGTTCAGGAAAAATACAAGATATACCAGCCCATTGACCTTGCGAAGATCGATACCGGCCAGGTCATACCGTCCATGCTGGAGGCGGTAAAGAACAATACCATGGTGGACGGCAAACCACATGCAGTGCCGTTCTGCTGGGGCACGTCGGGTATGATCGTAAACAGGAAGTATGCCGCCGATGTTACGGACTATTCCGATCTCTTGAATGAAAAGTACAAGGGCAGGATCAGCTACCGTCTGAAGAGGCCCACGCTCATTGCTTTAGCCTTTGCCATGGGAGATGACCCCTTTGCCAAGTATAATAATGCCATGGAATACAAGGCGCTGATGGACAAGGTCGGCAAGGCAATGATCGAGGCCAAACCTCTGGTAAAGAGTTATTGGGCCAACGGGGATGCCCTGCTTCAGTCCATGCGGTCCGAAGAGGTCTTTGTCGCCATGGCGTGGGACAACGGTGGATGGAAGCTGCATACCGAAAACCCTGATATCGACTTCCTTGCTCCCAAGAGCGGTGCGCTCGGATGGATAGACACCTTTGCACTCCCGGCCAAGGCCAAGAATGTAGATGCCGCATACAAGTGGATCAACTTCATGCTGCGCCCGGAAAACGCTGCCGTGTTCACAGACATGGAGAAAACGCCTACGGCTTCTGACGGCGCGTTGAAACTTACCGCACCCGAAGTACGCGGCAATTTTGAGCGATCTTTCCCGCAGGAGGCCATAGACAACATCAAGTGGTATCCGCCGGTACCTGCCAAGCTTGAATCCATCGAGGGTGAGATCCTGGACAAGGTCAAGGCATCGAAGTAGACCTGCCCGCCGGATTGATAAATCCGCTTGATCGAAAGGAAGGGGAGTGTTACTCTTTCTTAAGGTAACACCCCTCTTCCACAACAGTATACACAACCAATCATGACGGGATTATTATGCAGATTGACCTATCGGTTAAAGATGTAACAAAGAAATTCGACGAGTTCACCGCTGTAGATACGGTATCTTTCGAGGTCAACCAGGGGGACTTCTTCTCCATCCTGGGCCCTTCGGGCTGCGGCAAGACAACCCTGCTGCGCATGATTGCCGGGTTTACCGAGCCCACTGCAGGCATGATACACATCCGCGGAAAAGACATGGCAGGCATTGCGCCCAACAAACGCCCGGTCAACCTGATATTCCAGCAGCTGGCCCTGTTTCCCATGATGAGTGTCGAGGACAATATCGCCTTCGGTCTGCAGCGGCGAGGGGAAAAAAAGGCGGATATCAAAAGCAAGGTCAAGACCATCCTGGAGCGGATGGATCTGCCCGACTTCGGCGACAAAAAGGTGGACCAGATTTCAGGCGGGCAGAAACAGCGGGTAGCCATTGCCCGGTGTCTGGTACTCAACCCC
The DNA here is from genome assembly GCA_964422755.1 of uncultured Bacteriovoracaceae bacterium. GTDB lineage: Bacteria > Desulfobacterota > Desulfomonilia > UBA1062 > UBA1062 > DSAD01. The sequence goes on from CAYRCP010000073.1 coordinate 2,664, forward strand.
ACGGTGCTGCTTTTAGATGAGCCCCTGGGAGCGCTGGACCTGAAACTGAGAGAACAAATGAAGGTGGAGTTGAAAAAACTGCAGGCACAGGTGGGCACCACCTTTATTTACATCACCCATGACCAGTCCGAGGCTTTGGTCATGTCTAATCATGTCGCCGTGATGAACGAGGGAAGATTTGAACAGCTCGATACGCCGCAAAACCTGTACAACAAACCCAAAACCCCCTTTGTTGCCCGTTTTGTGGGGGAGAACAACGCATGGTCGGGAACGGTCCTTCTGAGCAGTGAGGCGCATAATGAGATCAGGACCGATGAAGGCCTGGTGTTTAAGACAAGGGCGGAAGAAAAACTGCAGCCCGGCCAAAGGGTGGATCTTTTTCTCAGGCCCGAGGCCATGGTGATCCAGCCGGATGAGAGTCTTACCGAACTGAACCGCTTCGATGTCGTGGTCGACTCGATCCTCTTTGACGGGGCCAACAGCCAGCTGCTGGTCTACCCATTGGATTCAAAGAAAGAACTGATTGTTGCCCTGCCCCAGAACCGGCAATACGACTATATCGAGGCCGGCGACAAGATCCAGATCGGGTGGGACAAAAACTCCGGTATCTGTTTTCTTAAAAGATGAAACCACCTCGCAAACATGCCATCCAGTGGACACTGGTATTCTTCCTGATGCCGGTTGTGCTCTGGCTGTTCCTGCTGATTGTACTGCCCCATATCGACCTGCTCCTCATGTCGTTTCGGACCGAGGACGATTCCGGCAACATGCTGTGGAGCCTTTCCAACTACATGCACTTTTTCAAGGAACCCATCTACTGGCTCACCTTTGTCCGCACCGCCATCTATTCCATCCTCGTTACCTTCCTGACCTTTGTCATAGCCCTGCCCGTTGCCTTTTACATCACAAAGGTATCCACGCGCAGGTTTCAGGTATTCCTCACCATGCTCCTGTTGCTGCCGTTCTGGGTAAGCGAACTGGTCCGCGTTTACGGGTGGATGATCCTGCTGAGGGAAAGCGGGGTCATCAATCATTTTCTCCTCAAACTGGGCATCCTGGACAGACCCGTTGAGATGCTCTACAACGACGTGACCATGATCATGGGGCTGGTCTATACGTCTATGCTGTTTATGGTGATACCGCTGATCGGAGTATTGGAAAGCCTGGATGACAGCCTTATTGAAGCCGCATATGACCTGGGTGCCAACATGTGGAGTATCCTGGTGAAAATTATCATCCCCCATGCCGTCCCCGGTATCGTCTCCGGTTCCATTGTGGTGTTCATGCTTACCCTGGGAAATTATCTCACCCCCAATCTGATGGGCGGCAAAAATTCCCTGTGGTTTACCGAGCAGATCTACAACCAGTTTATTGCCAGCTTCAACTGGAACCAGGGATCGGCCTTCGGCTTCCTGCTCCTGATCCTGTCGTCTCTGGTTATCTGGGCAGGTTTGAAACTGACCAGTCAGAAACTGTCCAAGGTGGTAAAATGATCAGAACGCTCCCGAATTCAAGAACCTATACTCTGGGCTTCAAGCTCTATATCATCCTGTATTTTTCCTTTCTGTTTGCGCCGCTATTGGTGACCTGCATACTGGCATTCAACGATTCTCTCTTCCCCGCACTGCCGTGGAAGGGATTCAGCCTGGACTGGTTCTTTGCCAACACACCCTCCCGGGTAGGAATCTTCCACGATCAGATCAACCTGGAAAGCATCTGGGTGAGTGCACGCGTGGCATTTTTTGTGACCATCTTTTCCACCACGGTGGGGACCTGCGCCGCGTTCCTGTTCGAGCAGGAAGACTTCCGCTTCAAACAGGCCCTGTATTTTCTCATGATCGCCCCCCTGGTCATCCCCGGCGTAATCCTGGGTATCTCCATCCTGGTGTTTTCAAACAGCCTGGGGATCTTTTTCGAGGAGTCGCTGGGGCTCGATTTGAGACTTTTAGGGCCGGGGTTCTGGCTGGTGGTACTCGGGCAGTTTTCTTTTATCAGCACCCTGGTGACGCTGGTGGTCTCCGCGCGGCTCAAGAAGTTCGACCGCACGCTGGAGGAGGCAGCCATGAACCTGGGGGCCAACCGCTTTGAGGTGATCTGGCATATCACGCTGAAGTTCCTCCGCCCCGCAATTATCAGCGGCGCGGCAGTGGCGTTTCTCATGTCCTTCGAGAACTTCAACACCACGCTGTTCCTCGTGGGGTCCGAGGCGACACTGCCTATCAACCTGTACCTCCAGGTACGCGACGGCAGCACACCGGTTATCAACGCCATTTCGTTCCTGCTGATCGTGTGCACCTCGATGGTTGCGCTGGCAAACCTCTATTTCAGCAGAAAACAGGAGTGATTCTTTTCGGAAGACCTTCCGTTCAGGTTTTTGAAATCCATATTTCCGGTACATAGACATAGGTGACACTTTGGTAAAGGGACATGTGTTACACTGTCTTAAAAATAATTTTATGCCGGGTAACTGCCCACCTCCGACGAATCAGCAACCCGGCCTACATTGCTGATGATAGAAAACACCTGGATACCCACCTCCAGACTTCGCAAAAGCTTCGCCCGACAAGCCCCGGGAATGGCGATAAGGAATACATTTTTAGTATCTTTGGGCTTAAAAGGGCCTTTCCTATTTTCTAATCCCTTCTTATGCCTTTCCATGGTTCCCCGGGAACCATCATCACCAGTTCATCCATTACATATTCAGCTGCCTTGTGAAAATCCCATTCACTGCCAATCATCAACAACGGACCAATATCCTCTTGAAAACGAGAATCGTTGAACTTTTGGAGCAGATTTTTCTCTAACTCAGCTCGTGAGACCTTATGGCCCTCATATTCCATGTACTGCAGGAAGCATCTGACTATTCGTTCCGGCTGAGCGTCTGTGGTATTACATGCTTTCCATAGATCGAACAGGTCTCGCCCTTTCTTTCGCTGGTAAAGGGCACGAAACTTTGTTCCCAACAATTCGTCAAGCTGATATGTCATGATGGATGCACCCCCAGTATACCAACGAGACTTAACAGTAAAATTCTTTGTATCATACCCAAGCACCGAAAAGTGCTCTCGGGAATTGATCTCCATTTTCAGTTTTAATGGCAGGCCTTCTTCCGAATCAATGAAATAGGTCAATGTCACTCTTCCTTCGGACATCTTCCTCTTGGGAATCCCCAGCCATGGATTAAGCCTTTCCTGAACAGCGTCCATTAGTGATCCGATGGGGCCTGGATAAACCTGTACCAAATCGATATCTTCAGAGTATCGTTGAGGAGTTACATGCAACTTGAAAAGTGCCGTTCCTCCCCGGAAGGCCAGTTTATCCATAAGATATGGATGACTGTACGTTTCCACCAGCGCCCTACTGATGATCAGGTCTTGCTCCACCTGAGAGCTTATCGACCAAGGGGCGTATTGTTGCCATTCACTGATATAAGCACGTGGAATCAAAGATCAGGCTCCACTACAGTATTCACATACAATTGCCAATGGATGTCCTTACGAACTCCCTTGATGCTGTTTCCAGGAGTCAATGACGTAGGCACTGGATGCCGTTCACTCAGATAGTGAGCAAGGGCTACCGTCTTCTCCTTATTCCCGTTCAGTTCGAGAAGATAGCCAAGCCTCTGCGCCCAAGAAAGCGGCGAGTACTTCGCAACCTCTGCTAGGGTTGTATCATCAATCTTATCTGCAAGTTCTGCCAACACTGTCGCGGCGTTATCCAGCCCACCGCAATGCCTGACATAACCAATCAAATCCAGGGCTGTTGCTTCCGGGGTTGACATCTTCACTGTTCCAGTAGGTGTGTTTCTCAACTGGATTGGAATACTCGCTGCATTCTTTCTGAAAATAAAGTCTACACGGACCTTGCCACATATAATAGATCTACGACTCTTGGGTACTACAACCTGGAAAACCTGAGGTCTCTGATGGGCTGCTCCATGGTACTCAGCAGCACTGAGTATACCGACATAATATTCTTCTCCCAGATATTCCATGAGATCCGGAATAAATTGTTCCGGCGGCAGGCAGCCCCGTGCGCGGTGTTGTGGATTCAGGATTAAATAAAACCCGCGATAAGGCATGGCAAGCTTACCCTTTTTCTGCAAGCGATTGAGCGCCATCCTGATAGCATCAGGAGAAGAACCGGTCGGCTTCTCAATATCTTCAAGGGTAAAGGAGGAACGTCCCTTTGCAATCAGATTGTCGATAATCCCGTTATACATTGCACCTCCACCTACACCAATCGTTTGCAGAAACTAACATTATTCGTTACTTTTTGCAAATGATCAATGCGACGGACAACTCATTCACTTATCAAAGTTGAGACATACCCCCTTTGAAGTAAAGAGGTCGTTTCTATTTTTAGTATTCTTGAAACAGTTTGTAGAAAATCCCGATGGTTTTTCGGCGTTGTATAAGGATCAGGGCAACGCCCTTTTCCCCGCGTGTATTTATTTAAGCAGCTCGCGGGAAATTACCAGTTTCATGATCTGGTTTGTTCCTTCGTAGATCTGTGTGATCTTTGCATCACGCATCATGCGTTCGAAGGGAAAGTCCGTCATGTACCCATAGCCCCCGGCTATCTGCAGGGCATCGGTGGTCACTCTCATTGCGACATCCGATGCAACCAGCTTTGCGCAGGCCGAGAGATATGACTGCTTGGGATCATACCTGTCGATCAGCTCTGCCGCCTGATAGGTAAGCGATCGCGCAGCATCGATCTGCGCTGCCATGTCGGCCAGCATCCAGCCGATACCCTGGAACTTCGCAATGGGTTTTCCAAACTGGACACGCTCCTTGGCATATTTTATTGCCTCATCCAGAGCGCCTCGTGCCACGCCGCAGGCCTGGGCAGCAATGACAGGCCGCGACGTATCCAGCGTCTGCATGGCATATTTAAAGCCTCTGCCCTCTTCACCGATACGGTTCTCCTCCGGCACCTCCACATCCTCAAAGACCAGCTCCCCTGTGGGCGACCCCTTTATGCCCATCTTTGACTCCCACTTGGCGAGTGAAAAACCCGGAGAATCGGTATCAACGACAAACGCACTTATCCCTCTGATCCCCTGGCCAGGATCGGTCATGGCAAACAGGGTGACAACATTGCACACAGGGCCATTGGTAATGAAACATTTAGATCCGTTGATGATGTATGTGCCGCCTTTTTTTATCGCCATGGTTTTCATGGCTGCCGCATCCGAGCCGGCCCCTGATTCAGTAAGGCCAAAGGATATAATTATCTTTCCTGAAGATACCAGAGGACCATATTTCTCTTTCTGCTCCCGGGTCCCCCCGATGAGGACCGGTTCCCATCCCAGGGATTGTCCCTGGACTATCAGGGAAGAACTGACACAGGCCTTTGCTATTTCTTCAACAGCGAGACAGGTATAGATGTGTCCATGATCAGTCCCGCCGTATTCCTCGGGCACACTCAGTCCCAACAGGCCCATGTCCTGAAACAGTTCCTTCAGGTCCCAGGGGAACTCCCCGGTTTCGTCAATCTCTGCTGTACGCGGTTTGACTTTAGCTGAAACCATGCGTGAGAGTTGCTCAACAAACATTTTCTGTTCGTCATTTTTCAGCAGATACATATCTGTCCTCCCTATAAATCTCATCCACGTACATTGTGCGTTGAACAGCTTATCCTGTTTAATAATCGTTCCGGAGACATGCCGGTTCAAGTATCGATGGAAAATATCAACCTCATGAGATTCAACAC
>CAYRCP010000074.1:0-8319 GCA_964422755.1 uncultured Bacteriovoracaceae bacterium
ACCACCAGGGACTGCGCCTTTTGCTCGGGCGGTATGGCGGCCAGGCCGGCGCCGGTTGCAACAGAAAGGGCGCTGGTGGTGGACACGTTCATGAATATCGATGAAGTGAACAGGGCACCCACAGGTACGGCAAGCATGAGGGTATATATGCCGAAGACCGGGTTGACCATTGCCAGCAGTGCATGTGCCATGCATTGGGGCACATTCACCACTGCAAAGGTCAGCCCTGCGAAGATGTCAGACCCGAACCCCTTCAGTGAGAACCCGTATAACCCTCGTTTCATAGGCCATATATCCTTTCTGTCTCATCAGCAGGCTCTCGTATTCATCAAGGGTTTCTATGAGCCGATCTCTTATGGCCGAGGGACGCTTTGTCTGCCTTGTCCTCTTTTTTGAACCGGAAGATGGTGGTCAGGGTGAACAACATGTTCATGGGAATCATAAGTGCTGAGAAGGCAATGAGTGCATGCAGAACGGCCTTGTCCGGAAACGTATTCACTGCGATCAGCGCACACAGGGCAATATTGCGCATACTGGTGACCGTGGCAAAAACCGGGCGCGTTTGCCTGGCAGGTCCGCCCATGTACCATCCCACGATCATGGAAATGATGATGAAAATGAGCATGGAGAATAGTGCAGTCTGCCCCACCGCCTGGAATGCCTCTTTGCGCAGCCCCCCGGTGAGCACCATCATGCCTACAAAGGCAGCGGTACCAATGATGGCACACGGTTTGATCAGCTTCTCCGCAATGTGCTCGCGAGAGTGGCATACCCACATCCCTGCCACGAGAGGAAGAAGCATGAACCCTAAGAGAAAGACGATGACGCGGCCATGAGGTAATGTCACGGCAATGTCCCCCGGATGCACCAGCTCTATGAGGACAGGGGAGATGAACAGTGCGAGCAGGGACATGATGAAGGCACTGCTGCCTGCAAACAATGCTTCTCCCTTGATCTTGGTGGTGAACTGCAGTGAGCTTATGCCACCGGGCGTAAAAGCCAGGAGCAGGAAGGCGGTTGCGGCTGCCCGTTCGAAGGATATTGTCATGACCATCAGGACACCGATCAGGGGTATCACTACGAAGTTCGCAAGCAGCAGCTGTACGATAAGTGCCCGCGATGTCAGCAGTGAACGTATCTCTGCCGGTGTGGTCTGAAGCCCGATGCTGAACATAGACAGGACAAAGAAAATATAGAGCAGTGTTCTTGGTAACCAGTCCAGAAGAAACATCGTGTTCTCCTCCTTTTTTGTTTTTCTGAAAAAACTTATCTGTAAACGATCAGAAGCAGCGTTGTGTACACCACTGCACCGAGTACGAAGGGAATGAAACGGCCTTCCTTCTCCCGGGGCAGTTCCTCGATCATGGTATTCACGATCACCCCTCCGGCGACAAACCCGAGGAGGACTGCCACCAGCGGCTTATCAAGGTTAATCAGCATGCCGGTCGCCCATCCTGCAAAGGCACAGGATGACAGAATCCATGCCCCGATCCGGTCATAGAGGACCCCGTATTCCCGGTGCATCCCGTGTCCTACAGAGAGAAAATGCAGCCCCATGGCAGCAGCATAGAACCCGATGCGGACAGGCCCGGTTTCGAGGCTGTCCACCAGCAGGTAGGAAACCAGCCAGGCATATGCTCCGAAAACCGCCACATGGACCCAGAAGACCATGTGGCGATCTTCACCCTCAGAGGATTCAAATGATGCTTTTTTTCTTTTTGTGCTCATCACGAACTGTTCAAGGCCATAGAAGAAGACAAAGCTCAGCATGGTAGCCAGGTGAATGATGTACCAGGCAAAAGGCAGGTCAAGATGTGCTGTCTCCTCCAGGAAGACATCCCGTGCATGTTCAAGTTCCGGACTCAGATGGATGAATATGTATGAAACCGCAGCCCCTCCCGAGAAGGACATGATCCCACGGCGCCTGCTGTGTCCCGGCCTGTACAGCCTGCCCCCGATGATGAAGGCAAGGGAGAACAACACGGTTGCGGCCAGGGTTTCAATGGTCTTGTCCATCATGTGTTTTGTCCCTCACAGAAGGTTTATCCTGAACACGATCGTGACCAGGAGTATGAACCCGAACAGGAAAATCATATTTGCAGCCAGGAAATTGGGGTTGAGTATGAGATGTCCTTTTGCCTGCAGACGTTTCAACGTGTGCTTGTACTGAATCATCGCCATGAGCAGAGGCACGATACCCACCAGGATCATGAATATGCCGATGTTTCTCGGGGTCTGAGGCCGAACCACGCTTGCGATATTCTCCTGCTGCACATACTGGAGGACTTTGAAGATGGTAAAGCCGAAGCTGATGAGCGATACTGCGGTTCGCACCCAGGCCAGCAGGGTGCGGTCCGCAGCCAGGACCGTACGCTCGAGTGCGAGCCTGTCACTCAATTTCAGATCTTCCTGTTTGATTTTTTCCTGTTTGATTTCGTCTTTTTCTTCTTCTTCCATTCACGTCACCTCCTTCTTCCAGCTCAAAGGGGTAGATCACCCTCCAGTCCCTGGCCATTCTGACAACTGTCCAGCCGCGCCTGGGTGCCTCGTCGAGGCCGCGGTCGAGTTTGCCCGCTACGGATACACGGTCATAGGCAAACTCGCGCACAGCATCGTCGTGGTGTATGATGAGCCCGAAGCGTGACCCGGAACCTGCCGTGACCCACTCGAGCATCTGAAGATCACCGTCGGAGTTGCCGAATGCGGCAATGGGACGGCGTCCGATAAACTTATTGATGCCTACCGGCTTGCCTTCATGATCATTGATAAATTCCAGCTTGGATTCCCGCACCAGCACCGGCCTGCCGTCACGAACCTCGAACCTGGTCGCGATGCTGCTGCCGACGATCTGCTCAGGCGGAATACCGTAGCGCTCTTCACTGAAGGTGCGAACGAACTCGATACCGCCACCTGAAACAATAAAGGTTTTGAAATCATGATCACGAAGAAAGGCCAGCAACTCCAGCATGGGTTGAAAGACAAGATCGGTGTAGGCTCTGTTGAACTTCGGATGCCGGGCCGTGGCAAGCCAAGCCTTAACTGTATGTTCGAATTCTTCCGTGGTCATTCCTGCGTGGGTTGCCATAACAAGCTCGAGCAGACCATGCAGGCCCGCGGCAGCCAATGCTTTCAAGTCTTTTTCGATCACGGCCTTGAACGGTTGTTCGTTCTTCCATTCAGGATGGCAGGGCGCCAGGGCATGGACCCGGTCAAAGACAAACAGTCCCTGGAAATAGAAGGGCTGTTCCGACCAGAGCGTGCCGTCGTTGTCGAACACCGCAATGCGCTCAGGAATGGGGACAAAAGACGGAGCGTCCTCGGTGGTCACGGCCTCAACGAACTTCCTGATGGCGGCCTTCGTCCTGCCTTCGTTCCACGAGGGCAACGGGTCCGGTGACCGTGTACGTGCCGGATCTTCCTGCCGCTGCCCACTTCTGTTTCTGTCTGTCATAAAGACTCCTCTTCCTTCATGGAGAGCGGATTGTATGTTTCTGTTTTTCCATCATGTCTTGAATCCACTGCAAACCGATCAGTCCATCCTTTTCTTCAGTTCCATCTGTCTTCCCTGATCACCTTCTTTCTTATTCTGATTACTGTTTACAGCTTACTGTTCACTGTGTTCCCTACTGCCGGGCCATGAGTTTTCTCACCTCGGCTTCGTCGTCTTTGATCAGCTCGCCGGACAGGTCGACGGTGACCTTGCGAATTTTGCCGGTAAAGGTGAACGGTGAGTGGTATTCGTGCGACACGGCCTCGCCGAAATCATAGCCGCAGCTCAGGCCCTCGATGCCGTACGTGATCGGCACCGTGGTGGGAAATTCGGCGTTGCCCACAAGATTGCCGTTGAAATAGAGCTGACCGCGACCTGGTGCGCCTTTTCCTTTGCGCGGATCGGGTTTGCCCGTGGGTTCGAACTCGTAGCGCAGCGTTGCTGCTCCTTCGGGAACATCCACCGTGGAGGAGACCTTCAGCTCCTCCAGTCCCAGGTAGTTGTGGATGTAATGCAGCCTGTTGTCTTTGACGTACAACACAAAGCCTCCGGCAATGCCTCCCTGTGCCAGCAGAACCCCTTCCGCCCCGCCTGCCGGGATCTCCACCTCGGCCGTGATGCTGTGCGGCCGGTTGAACAGGGTCGGGGTATTCAGGGCAGGAACTACCGACAGGTTGGGGTAAAATACGTACTGGCTGCGATCCCTGGTGATATGCGGCCGTTGAGCATTCAGCCGCTGGAATACCGTGCCGTCGAGCGGCAGGACCTTGTATTTTCCGGCCTCCACATACCAGCGTGCAATCATTTCGCTGAGTTTCACCGGATGCTGGGCTGCCAGGTTGTGACATTCAGCCGGGTCTTCGGCTATGTGGAAGAGCTCCCAGCCGGTGGCGTCCAGGTCATCCAGGATTTCAGGCGTGATTTCATCGCCGAACGCGCGCCCCTTCTTCGCGCCCTCTGCATAGCTGGGACCGGGGAAACCGCATACGGCCCGCCAGCCGTCGTGGTCGATAGCCCGGCAGGCAAACATCTCGAAGTACTGGGTATGGTGGTTTGTGGGTGCCCGGGCATCATCAAAGGTGTGTGCAAAACTGACCCCCTCGATGGGCGACTGGGCAACGCCCCGGATACTTTCGGGCGCTTCGATGCCCAATACATCGAGAATGGTGGGAACCATATCGATAGCATGGGCGTACTGAAAACGGTTTTCGCCTCCGGCCTTGATGCCTTCAGGCCAGGAGACGATCAGGTTGTCGGTGCAGCCGCCCCGGAAAACCTCTTTCTTCCAGCGGCGGAACGGGGTGTTGCCGGCCCAGGCCCAGCCCCAGGGAAAGTGGTTGTACGAACGGGGACCGCCCAGTTCATCCATCCTGGGCAGGATATCCTCGAGTTTTTCCCAATAGTAGTTGAAGCTGCTCATCTCGTTGAAGGCGCCGTTGACACCACCCTCGGAGCTGGCCCCATTGTCGGGAATGACCATAATGAGCGTATTGTCCAGTTTGCCGATCTCTTCCAGCGTATCCAGGATCCGGCCGAACTGCGCGTCGCAATGATCCAGGAAACCCGCATAGACTTCCATGAAACGGGCATAGAGCGTTTTCTGCTCGGTGCTTAAGCCTTCCCATTCGGGCACGTCGGGGTCGCGTGGCGAGAGCTCGGCTTCGGCAGGAAAGATGCCCATCTCTTTTTGCCGGGCAAAGACGATTTCCCTGTATTTGTCCCACCCCATATCGAAGCGGCCCTTGTATTTGTCGATCCATTCCCTGGCAACCTGGTGCGGGGCGTGGGCACAGCCCGGGGCATGATAGAGGAAGAAGGGTTTGTCCGGGGCATTGACATAGGCATCCAGGATAAATCCGATAGCCTGGTCCACCAGGTCTTCATCCAGGTGATATCCTTCCTCCACTGTCCTGGGCTGGGAAACCGAATGGTTGTCATAGACCAGGTCGGGGAACCATTGGTTGGTCTCGCCGCCCAGGAAGCCGTAGAACCGCTCAAAGCCGCGGCCCAGCGGCCACCGGTGGTAGGGGCCGGCCGGGGTACTTTCCTCTGAGGGCGAAAGGTGCCACTTGCCGGTGCAGAAGGTATTATAACCGTGTTCCAGCAGGATCTCAGGGAGCATGCCGTTTTCAAACGGCATACGCCCGTCGTACCCGGGGAAGCCGGTGGCTGTCTCCATAATGGCGGCCACCCCGTTGGAGTGATGGTTGCGGCCGGTCAGGATGCATGAGCGCGTGGGCGAGCACAGGGCAGTAGTGTGCATGTTGGTGTAGCGCAGGCCCCTGGACGCCAGCCGCTCGAGATTCGGGGTGTTCACCAGCCCGCCAAAGGCAGACATGAACCCGTAGCCCACGTCGTCCAGTACAAAGAAGATGACATTGGGTGCATCCGGTACGGCACGCACCGGTTCCGGCCATGCCGGGGATGATTCGGCCACTGTGCGCCCGATCACGCCCGGGAATGCTTCTCCGTGCTTATATTCCTTCAGTGCCATGAGATACCCTCCATTTTTTTATTATCTTATTTGAACCGTTTTATTGTTTGGCCATCAGCTTCTTGAGCTCGGCCTCATCGTCCTGGATCAACTCTCCGGAGACATCGATCACCACCTGAGAGATCTCGCCGGTGAAGGCAAAGGGTGCCTTATAGTCCTCGGGCACGACCGAATCGGCTGCGTCGTAGCCGCAGCTCAGGCCGATGATGCCGAAGAGCTGGGGCACCGTATAGGGAAACTCCGCATTGGCGACCAGCTGATTGTTCACGTAGAGCTGGCCCCTGCCGGGTGATCCTTTGCCGTTTGCAAAATCCGGATTCCCAGTGGGTTCGAACTCGTAGCGCACCTTAAGCTCACCTCTGGGCAGGTCATCCGGGGTAGACACCCGGAATTTTTCCAGAGCACAGTAGTTGTGCACGTAATGGAGCTTGTTGTCCTTGACATAGAGGGCATAGCCGCCGTGCCGGTTTCCATGGGACAGCAGAACCCCCTGTGCGCCGTCCGGAGGAATTACGATCTCGGCTGTGATGCTGTGGGGCCGGTTGTAGAGCCGCGGGGTCGCTGCAAACGGCACCGTGGCACCGCCGGCATAGAAGACGAATTTGTCGCGATCTTTGGTGATCTTCGGCCGCGGCGTGTTCATGCGCGCCAGATCGGCGGTGGCCAGGGGCAGCGCCCCGTAACGTCCGGCCTCGGTATACCAGCGCTGGATCATCTCCTCCATTTTCTTCGGGTGCTTTTCCGCCAGATTGTGGCACTCGGACGGGTCTTCGGCCACGTGGTAGAGCTCCCAGGCGGTGGCATCGAGATCGCGCAGGATGTCGGCGGTCAGCGGGGAACCGAATGCACGGCCCTTCTGTGCTGCCTCGACGAAACTCGGCCCCGGGAACGGGCACACGGCCCGCCAGCCGTCATGATAGATGGAACGGTGGCCGAACATCTCGAAGTACTGGGTCACGTGACGGGTAGGGGCAGCAGCGTCATCGAAGGTATGGGCAAAGCTCACGCCCTGGATCTCGGACTGGGCAACGCCCCGGATATGGGTGGGCGGATCGATGCCCAGGGCATCGAGCACCGTGGGCACCAGGTCGATGGCATGGGCGTACTGTGAACGGTTCTCCCCCCTGGCCTTGATCCCCTTGGGCCATGAGACAATGCAGGGGTCGGTGCAGCCGCCCCGGAAGGTCTCGCGCTTCCACCTGCGAAGAGGTGTGTCGCCGGCCCAGGTCCATCCCCAGGAGTAGTGCGGGAAGGTATCGACCCCGCCCCATTCGTCGATGGCCTTGATATTGTCCTCGAGCCGTTCAGGGACATTATTGAAGAAGAGCGTTTCGTTGATGGATCCGTCCGGGCCGCCCTCGGCGCTGGCACCGTTGTCGGAGAGCACCACGACCAGGGTGTTGTCCAACTCGCCGATCTTCTCCAGGAAGTCGAGGATGCGGCCGAAGTGATGGTCGGTCTGCGACATGAAGCCTGCGAATACCTCCATCTCCCGGGCGTACATGCGCCTTGCATCGGCGCTCAGCGTGTCCCAGGCCTGCACGTCAAGGTCTCGCACCGACAGCTCGGCATCGGCCGGGATGATGCCGAGTTCCTTCTGGCGCTCGAAGACCACCTCGCGGTACTTGTCCCAGCCCATGTCGAACCGGCCTTTGTACTTGTCGGCCCACTCTCGTTCCACATGGTGCGGTGCATGCCCGGCCCCGGTAGCGTAGTAGAGAAAGAAGGGCTTGTCCGGGGCAGTTACCTGGGCGTTCTGGATGTATTCAATGGCCTTGTCCGCCAGGTCGATGTTCAGGTGATAGCCTTCCTGCGGTGTCTTCGAGGGGGTTATTCCATGGTTGTCACAGGTCAGGTCCGGGTACCACTGGTCGGTGTCGCCGCCCATGAAGCCGTAGTAGCGCTCGAAGCCGCGGCCGAGCGGCCAGCGGTGGAACGGACCGGCCGCAGTGGTTTCTTCAGGTGCGGTGAGGTGCCACTTGCCGATGGCAAAAGTGTTGTAGCCATGTTCCAGCAGGATCTCCGGGAGAAATCCGTGCTCAAATCCCACCATACCGTTGTGTGCAGGGTAACCCATGGACAGCTCGGTGATGGCAGACAGGCCCAGCGTGTGGTGGTTGCGGCCCGTGAGCACGCAGCCGCGTGTCGGCGAGCACAGTGCCGTGGTGTGCATGTTGGTGTAGCGCATTCCCTGTGCGGCAAGCCGCTCGAGGTTCGGTGTCTCGATCAGTCCGCCAAAGGGCGAGAGTTGTCCGTAGCCGACATCGTCAATGATGAAGAACAGCACGTTGGGTGAACCCTCTTTTGCCCTCAGCGGTGACGGCCAGGCAGATGA
>CAYRCP010000075.1:0-8301 GCA_964422755.1 uncultured Bacteriovoracaceae bacterium
ATAGGGGGGCAAGAGCCGGATCTCAACATTCTGACGCTGAAAGCTATCTCGCAGGTTCATTCATGTCATCATTTTCGTGATAATCCGGCAGTACTCTGGTGGCAGCATATTCCGGCTGTAGCCACTTGCTGGCGATCGCCATCAGCATAAATACGGTTATGATGAAAATGTTGAGCATGAACCGTCAAAGAGCTACGTGAAAGGGGAGTTGAGTCGCGGAGCGTGTCAACGCATCCGAGTGCATGTGCCCTGTTATAGTGCATACTCAACTGCTTTTTCAGCATGAATTGCTGTCGTATCCAGCAGCCTTACCTTTGTATCTCCTTGATTCACCAGCATCCCTATTTCAGTGCAGCCGAGAATGACGGCCTCAGCACCTTGATTGGAGAGAGAATCGATGATGCGTAAATATTCTGTTCTTGAATCGGGTTTGACTTTTCCCAGACAGAGCTCCTGGTAAATAATATCGTGAACCACTCGCCTGTCTTCATTCTCAGGAACAAGGACAGTAAGTCCATAGTTTTCGCTTAACCGGCCTTTATAGAAATCTTGTTCCATGGTGAACGCCGTGCCCAGCAGGCCAACGGTTTTGATGCCTTGATGCACAAGAACTTCTGCCGTAGCATCAGCGATATGAAGCAGGGGAATGCTGATGGATCTTTCGATGTGCGGGGCGACTTTATGCATGGTGTTTGTACAGATAAGCAGAAAATCTGCGCCTGCAGACTCTATGCTCTGGGCCGCTTCAGTGAGTATTCTTGCCGTTTCGTCCCAATCGCCCTGGTGCTGCAGTTTTTCTATTGGCCCGAAATCGACACTGTACATAGCGATCTTTGCCGAGTGCAGACCTCCGAGGGTATTCCTGACCCCCTCGTTAATCGCGCGATAGTAATCAACCGTACTTTCCCAACTCATTCCACCCAACAGTCCAATTGTTTTCATTTCTTCTCCCAATGTACTTTTAAAAATCAACGCCGCCAATCAGTCACGCGGCTTTTTCTCGTCGGCTGAATCCGGCTTCGCGTTTGCTACGCCGGACGAGAAGCTTAGGGTTCATTCCCTGCAGCTTGCTGCGGAACAGGGTCCAAGGCTTGCCCTGGGCTTCATACCATTGATTCAGCCTGATTCGCTGATGCATATAATTCACAATGGAAAATTAAAAGCTTCTGCCCATAATAACAATAGGGGAAAAATGTCAGTTATCCTGATTGTATCTATTTGTTTTCGATTAACTCTATTCTTACTCCATCTAGCCCTGTCATGTACATGATTCTCTTGTCGGGTTTCTCTGTTATTCTCCCTTCGTCATCCAGATCGACATTGTTTCTTGTAAGATGCTCGCGAATCTTTTCCAGATTGGTAACATTCAGGCTGAAATGAGATATTATTGCGGATTGATTATCAGGGAACGCTTTATCAGTCCTTTGCTCCAGTTCTAAACAAACACCATTCGCATTTTTTATGATGCAGCGATAACCTCTATGCCCCATGAGAACCATTTCACAAACACCCGGAGGAACTAAGGTGTCAAACCCGAGAACCGAGCTATACCATTCAATGGCTTTGTCGATATCTTTTACTGCAAAACCGATGTGATCAAATGTTATAGTTCCTGTCGTCATTCTCACTCCTTCTTATTCCTAAAAGCATTGTGTATACAGTTGATTGCAGAAGTTTATCAGCACCATGTCTTGTCCGTAACCAGCGATAAAAGAAAGGCCAACAGGCACGCCATCAGCTCCGGCTACAGGAATTGTAATTTGAGGCGTACAAGACAGGCATGAAACCGCATTCACTCCCATTGCTCTTGGAACATAATCTCCTTTGAAAAACTCAGGAGTAAGTTCATCCAATCGTGGTGCTGAATCTACCGTTGTAGGAAAACAGAGAATGTTCCCTCCACAAAGGAACTTGTTAATTTTGTTCTGAAATGCTTTTTTTGCATAGAGGCTGCGTTGAATGTCCTTTCGATTGGCAGATTCAGCATAACCGTGAAGATTATATTCTACTCCGGAGCTCAACTCCGGATTTTCGTTTTTTATCCAGGCTCCAAAGGTGTTCCATATCTCGATTGACAGCAGGAATCCTAATTGTTCGAAAAGCCAGGTGCAGTTAACATGCGGGTCGGTAATCTCTGCAAGTCTTAAGGTCTGTACTGTATAAAAATCGGATATTTTATTCAGACCTGGTGTTATGTTATCAAGAATGTGCCTGTCAGACATTTGAAATACATCATCAATAAAACAGACTGACGGATAAACACTGCTCCCGGTACTGTTCTCTGCAAGCAAGACTCGCATTACCTTTTCCAGGATTTCTCCTGTTTGCGCAAGGATCCCGACCGTATCAAAAGAAGGTGCCAGGGCTAATACCCCGGAAACAGAAACAGCCCCATGTGAAGGTCTGTATCCCCAGACACCGCAATTACTCGCTGGTACTCGAATTGAACCGCCAGTATCTGTGCCGATTGCAAAATCTACTATTTTGCCGGCCACTGCCGACGCTGAGCCGCTTGAAGAGCCGCCCGGCACCCTGTCCGGCGCCTTTGGGTTCACAGGGGTGCCATAAAATGGATTGACTCCTATCAGGCTGTAAGCCAGTTCGTCCGATTTTGTCTTTCCCTGAAACGTTCCTCCGGCATTCAGCAGCTGTTCCAGGCAGACAGCATGTACAACCGGTTTGTAATGGGTGTTAATCCACCCAGGGCTCCCATAACCGGTAATTTCATGTGCTACATCGATATTATCTTTTATTGCAAAGGATAGTCCGTTTAATTCGCCCGGGGAATAAGGTGCGATTGTTTTCTTGCTGACAAATGGATCGGAATGAGTAGTATTATCAGATTGATTCATTTTTTCTCTTCTTTATCATAACGTTCCGCTGAGCGGCGAAAAGGGGTGGGCAAGCGAGGCGGCTGGAGCGCTTTTGCGTCCAAGTTCAGCGCCGGGTTATGGCTTTGCTACCCCGATTTTCTCGCAATATATACGCCGTAGCTGTAATGAGCTTTATATTTCTCATACAGAGCGATTTCTTTTTTTTCGGCATCCACCAGTGCCTGCGCTTTTTCACTGTTACCGTTGCGCTCAAGGAATTCGTCAAAACTGTCCTGCATGGGCCGATAAAAATTATCCAGCCAGCAATGCTGCGGTAAAGCAAAGTAGGCAACCGGAGAATAGCCGTTGTTTTCCAGGATCCCTATCTTTGCGGATGCCGTATCTATTTCGGGATACTCATCCTTCCAATATTCCTGAAGCTCGGACGGGCGCACGGCAGTTATCCAGGTGATTTCCGATACAACCAGCACCCCTCCGGTTTTCAGAAAACGCCTCCAGTCCTTTACTCCCTTTTCAAAACCAATGTTATATATCGCCCCCTCAGACCAGATAATGTCATATTCCTCATCGCCAAACGGCAGGTTGTCCATTGAGCAGGCAAGAGTAGTTATTTTTTCCGTCAGGCCCAGGTTTCTGGCTTCGGTTTCAAGTACTTTTAGAAAATCAGGCAGAAAATCCACTGCCGTAATCCGGGCATTCAGCAGGCGGGCAAGCAATATGGCGGAAGATCCCGTACCGCAGCCGATATCGGCAATCTTTAACGGCGCTGACGGGTCTATCATAGCCAGGCCGAGGGCCTTTTCCGTCTCTATATCCCCGCCGGGACCCTGCCGTTTTGCTCTCTTATACAGGTCAGTTATGAGTTGATAATCTTGCAATGTATCCTCCTCCTTTTGGATCCCGGCCATGCTGTGCACTACATTCCGTACACAGCATGGCTAGCCATGATTCTTATAGAGATCAGCAATGTGCACAGCCAGCACTTCCTGGTCCAACTCGTTACAATCAATAGTTATCTCTGCATATTTTTTGTATAACATTTGACGTTCTTCATAAAGATCCTTGAATGTCTGGTTGGTCGCTTTTGCTATTCCCCTTGTTTCAAAATTATGGATTCTCTTTTCCAGTTCTTCAATAGATACTTTAAGAAAAATTATTTTCGATATACCAAGCAAATGGGCCATTGCTTTCTCGCTGTAGGCAACACTGCCTCCAGTTGCGATAATATGGTGTTCAATGTTGATTTTTAGAATCTCCTCTTCCTCAATTGTTCGTAAACTGAGATGTCCGCTTTCATCTATGATGTGCTGCAAGGTTTTCTGTTGATTAATCTGAATGAGTACATCTGTATCGATAAAGCCAAATCCCAAGTTTTTTGCGAGGATTATTCCAAGAGTGCTTTTCCCTGCACCAGGCATACCAATGAGTGTGATATTTGATTTCATATATGAATTTTCCCGAAGGCTACTGCTGTGCATAACCGGCTGGCAAAAGAGCGCAGTGGAATTGCCGGTTCGAGGTGCTGCGGTTGTCAGCTGCTTGCCAAGAATCTTCCATGGAACACGACCAATGCCTTTCCTTTTCCCTTTCTTTCAACACCGTTCATACTACATCAGAGGATAGCATGAAATGAATATTCCTGACAGGCACGGCCGACTGTCCACAAAGAATGATGAAAGCGTGTCCGTTGTGCTTCAGATATGTTCATACATGTTTCAAGGTTTTTATTCTGGATACTGGATTCTGTTTTCAAATAAAATATTGGATCTGAGGAACTGAATTATGGAGAGTGGCAATGCCGTCGGTTCAAGGCCTGGAGACTATGGGGGACAGAGGGCAGGGCAGGTTTATCTGGGAATACGACTCTGTACCAGGTTTCCCACAGGCCATACGTTAACAGCTCCGCTGTTGTCACGTAAAATCTGCACCGCTAGATTCCGGTGAGCTTATGTGATATTTTTTGGATCCTGTTTATCTGCGCTTCGAAAAAGGTGGGGTAAGGCCTTGTAATGCCGTATTAATAAGCAGGGATGATGAAAATGGTATAATGCAAGACCTGGTAACCGGATCTAGTATCTCCCTCGTTGTTTAAGAACTGTTGCCACACGTTCACCCATTTTAATACTGGTCTCATATCCCATTTTTGTGTTCTTTAGAATATCACGATCTATCTGAACTGTTCCTTTTTCTAACAAAACAATGATTGTCGAACCGCCAAATGTGAACCAGCCTTTCTCTTGGCCTTTTTTGACATCTGTCTCAGGAGGATAACTCTGAATAATTGAACCAACCATTGTTGCACCCACTTCACACAGTAAAACATCACCAGCGTTAACGGTGCGTAGCACACTATACTGCCTTGTGTTCTGCCAATAAATTTTTATTCTCTTTTTAACGGCATACGGAGAAACAGAATAATACGCTCCATCAATGCATGTAGATTGAGAAATTTGCCCATCTGCCGGGAAATGAAAACGATGATAATCCGCTGGTGCCAGACGAACAATCAGTAATGTTCCCCCGGTGTATTTGTCGCTCAATGATTGTTCAGGTAAGAATTCCTCAAGAGAGAATTCCTGCCCTTTGGAAAAAAACGTGTCCAGCCCGCGCATTCCGGTAAACGCCATCACTTTGCCATCAGCAGGAGAAACGATGATATCAGGATTTTTATTGATTGGCCGGGCTTCTGGTTTCAACCGGCGAATAAAAAACTCATTGAATGTTGTGAATTCGTGGAGAGGACGAAGAGCTTCATTCATATCTATCTGTAAACTTGTGACAAAATCCTTGATCTTTGCCTTCGACGCTGGTGTATCCATCTGTCTCCCATACCATTGTGAGAGAAATTTCCTTTTCACAACACCCTGCAAAGCAAGTTTGCCAAGAGGATTATAATACAGCCATTGTAACCATTTTTCACCCGGAACAAGTTCCTGGTGTACTTCACCTGTTTTTCGATCAATATAATGTATACTCTTCATCTCATTTCCGGTTGACACGATAGAGCCAATCATCAAGATAATAAAAACAAAAAGCACTACACACAATTTCAACAATACATTTACTGTCAATATCTTACGTGTCACTTGTAGAATACCTTATTTGGTCGAATGGTAGAAACAAATTATGGTTTATCCCACTAAAGAATACTTGGATTCAGGCTTTTTGGATTCTGATTTTCTTTTCCCCTTCTGCCTAGGGTCACGAGTACTCTTGACCAACTGACTTCTGCCTAGTTTCTCTATATATCTAGATATTTACGTCCCTGATGCTCCTGATATTATGCACGAGATCCTGGATATCCTGTATCGTGGTATCCGGGTTCATAAGCGATACCCGCAGGTATCTTGTCTCCATAAACGAGGCTGTGGAGAGATAGAACTGGCCCTGCTCGTTGAGGCTGTCGCGTATCTTGATCTGCATCTCGTCGTTCCCGTCTACGCGGAAGCACAGGATATTGCTCTGGGGGCGCACCGGGCAGGTGAAATCTTCGAGCTTTTCGAGATAATCATATGCCTTATTCGCCAGATCATACTGCCTGTCGATATAGTCTGCGATCCCCTGTTCTCCCATGGCGGCGAGGACGAAGAAGAACTTCAGGCCCAGACCTGCTTTGGTGCATTCCACGGTGCGGTGGATAAAATCAAAGCCCGGCTGCTCTTTGTCGTGGAACAGGTAGCTTGCCTCCTGTTTGAATGCCGCATCCAGGTCCCTGTGGTCCTTCACCAGGAGCGCTGCGCACAAGGTGGGTGTGCGCATAAGCTTGTGCGTGTCCCAGGTAAGGGAATTGGCCTTTTCAATGCCCTTCAAAAGAGATCTGTGCTTTGTGGAAAACAGCGCGCTTGCCCCGTGGGCACCGTCAACATGGAACCAGATTCCATGTGTATTGCAGAAGTCTCCGATCTCATCCAGCGGGTCATAGATGCCCACTGCGGTGCTGCATGCATTGGCAACAAGGGCAATTGCCCTTTTGCCATCGGCGAGCAGCCGTTCATAGGTGATCGGCAGCCTTTCGGGGATTATTGCCCCTTTATCATCCACATCCAGTTCATAGATGCCTTTGCGTCCGATGCCCATGATGCCGGCGGCGCGTGCAATGGAATAGTGAGATCCGGCAGGGGCGAGGATGGCGAGGTCCTGGGGGATGCCGCTGTCCCACACGTCGGGCACCAGCTTTGTGCGTGCGGCAACCAGCGCGGTGAGGTTGGTCAGTGAGCCGCCGTGGGTCAGCACGCCTCCTGCGTAGGCCTGTGAATAGGGGACTTCGTGCAGGTTCAGCGGGGCTGGTTCCCAGCCGACCTTTTCCAGCAGAGTGTTGATGACATGATATTCGATACTCGCAGCCCCGGGCCCCATCTCGTAGATGGCCATGACATTGTTGGTGAAGGTGTCGATCAGGGCAGCCAGGGACCCTGCATAGTGGGGTACTGCAACCTGATGGGACATGTAGCCCGGATGATGAAGCCTGGTGGTTGTGGGAAGATATGCTTTGATGAATTCAGCCATACGCTCCCCGGTCAGACCCCCCTCCTGGCTGTATGATGCAAGCCCAAGATCTGCGATGATCTTATTCAGCGGCTGCTGGGATATGGCAGGTTTTTCTGCGGAGATCGACTCATGGTAGTATTCATCGAGGGCATTGATAATAATCTGTGCATCGGAAAGAAAAGGCATTATGGTTCTCCTTTCGTTATTCATGTTGAGCCCTGAAAGCATGACGCTGAACATTGCGAGGGAAGCCGTATAAGGCGCGTACCGCTATCCATTACCTTTTATCTAGAGTTATCGCCCGGCTTTCGTCAACCGTTAATTTATTGTGGCAGGTAAGCTCGGGAACTCAGGCACAAAGGCACAAAGAATTGAATCTGCAAGAATGCTCGTGATCTCAGGCACAAAGGCACAATTCGGAATTGGACGCGCTTTAGTCGCGCCCGCAGGGTGAAGGCCCTGGATGGCCTGAATCACAAAGGGAAAAGAAGAAAGGCGCTGAGCGCTGGGCATCCTGCATCGCGCAAGCTAAGCAGGACAGGCTGGGTGCTTGGCAAAAACAAAAAAAAGAGGCAACTGAAAAAATATTCACCGCGGAAGCGCAGAGATCGCAGAGTAAAAAAGATTTATTATTTGTCGGGGGACGGCGACAAATAATAAATCTCCATGAGAAAATATAAAAAAAGCTACTGGATTCCCTCCTTCCGTCTTCGCTTTAAGCTACGCCGGACAAGCCGAGGGAATGACTGCTTTTGTGGGAGCGGCTTCCAGCCGCGATCAGGTGCATCATGCATTTCATTTTTTTGAAAGTTTTGAGCTTTTTCAGGCGGCATACAACAAGGGCTGTGTTATGGGTTGGTTCCCCGCACCTTACATATTTTGTAAAGAAATTTTATATTTGCCGGTATCTCCCGGCAAATATAGATGCTTTTCTCTGCGATCTCTGCGTCTCAGCGGTGAGGTTTTTTTAGGTTTTATT
>CAYRCP010000076.1:0-8152 GCA_964422755.1 uncultured Bacteriovoracaceae bacterium
CATGTCCGGGACAACCTGGATCTGAAACCCAACGAATATAAGCTCCTTCTGAAAGGCTCTGAGATCGCACGTTCAGAGGCCATGGTCGACCGGCTCATGGTCCTCAATCCGGAAGAGGTGGAGATGAACCTGCCAGGCATACCGGTAAAGGAACCGGCATTCGGGCTTCCCGGTTTGTGGATCAAGAAGGCTGACAGCGAACGTGCGCAGCTTGGCGGTCTGACGGTAGTGGATACGGCAACGGTTATCGCAACGCATCTCACCGAGGCGATCAAGTCCAATGCATATGACCTCCTCGGCCGGCAGGAGCTCCAGGCGATTCTGGATACGGTATCCAGATCTCATCCCAAGGTAATTGAAGACCTCATCCCCGGGACTCTCCCTGCAGGCGTGGTCCTTCGAGTACTGAAAAACCTCCTCAGAGAGAAGGTATCCATCAAGAACATCCTCTCCATCCTGGAGACCCTCGCAGACTACGGGGCCATGACAAAGGACCCCGATATTTTGACGGAATACGTCAGACAAACCCTCATGCGCATCATATCCGCGCCGTACGTCCAGGAAAATACCATCAACGTATTGGCTCTGGACCCCGCTATAGACGGAATGATTTCAAATTCCATCCAGCACACCGAACATGGTTCGTATCTTGCATTAGATCCAGACAAATCACAAAAGATATTGATGACGTTGAACAAGGAGGTGACCAACGTGGGGAAAAAAGGAATGATTCCGATCTTGCTTACATCACCTCTGAGCAGAACATACATGAAACGCCTGACAGAGCGCTATCTGCCGGATCTTGTGGTGCTCTCTCACAATGAGATTCCACCTGATGTCACCATTAAAAATTTGGGGATGGTAAGAGTCGATGCAAATTAAAACATTCAAGGCAGCATCAATGAAGGATGTCCTCTCCCAGATAAAGCATGATCTGGGCAGCGATGCCGTAATCATCTCAAAGAGAGAGCTTCGGGATGACACCTTCGGCATGACGGCACGGCCAATGATAGAGGTCACTGCAGCAATAGACTACGATGCAGAGACCTTTGATTATCACATAAAAACCCCGGCAACAACGCCACAGCAGTTGCAGGCAGAACTGCATCCGGGTCTGGCAGCATACAGCGCCCCTGCTCAGATCTCAGATGAAATCGTTGAGCTCAAGGCCATGATGAAAGAGCTCATTGAACATACCGGATACAAATTGCATGAGAAAAATCCCTTGAGGTCCTCTCTGATCAAAAAAGGAATCAGGCCTCATCTGGTTGATCTCGTGCTGTCCAAGCTTGGCCACGAACCCCAGGTCGAAACCATCAAGGACCTCTTAAAGAAACTTATCAAGACCACAGAGCCCCCCAGGGAAAAGGTCTGGATTCTTTTAGGAACCACAGGGGTTGGCAAAACAACCACCATGGCTAAGATTGCCGCCAATGCGGTCCTTAACGAGGGAAGCAGAGTGGGACTGATCACCCTGGACACCTACAGAATCGGTGCCATAGACCAGGGTAGAATCTATGCGAAGATATTGAATATCCCCTTTATCTCTGTTACAACTGTGCAGGAATTCAAAACCGCTCTTTCTCAGCTCGATTCAATGGATGTCATCCTCGTGGATACGGTGGGAAGATCTCCCCTCTGTAGCGATTACATCCCCCAGCTGAGTCAATACTTTGACGGCATCTCCCCATGCAAATTTCTTCTCATGCCGGTGGCAACAAGGGATAGTGAGATGGATACAACAACGAAGACATTCTCCAGGATAGGGATAGACCGAATGATATTTACCAAAGAGGATGAAGCCCTGCACACCGGATCCATAATTACCCACAATCTCCTCTACCGGATCCCCATCTCTTATATAACGAACGGCCAGAGGGTTCCCGAAGATATTCACAGGGCATCTTCTACAAACATCATTGAGCGCTGTATCGGAGATATATCATGAAAGATCAGGCACATACATTGAGAAAAATCTTCGAAGCAGGGCGCAGCACCTCCTCTCCCAAGGTACTGTCAGTGACCTCCGGCAAGGGCGGCGTCGGAAAAACGAGCATTGTGGTGAACATGGCCATCCTGCTTGCAGCAAAAGGAAACAAGGTTCTGGTTCTCGACGCTGATCTCGGCCTTGCAAACATAGATGTCATGCTCGGACTGACGCCGAAACACAACATACAGCACGTCCTTGACGGACAGTGCCACCTCGAAGACATCCTGATGGAAGGCCCGGGGGGAATACAAATTATCCCCGCATCGTCGGGTATACAGGAACTCGTGGACCTGACCAGCCAACAACAACTCAGCCTGATGAATTCCCTGGACTATTTTGACCAGGACATAGACTACATGATCATCGATACAGGCGCTGGAATATCCAAGAATGTTATGTACTTTAATACGGCAGCCCAGAGAATCATCGTTGTCGTCACAGCAGAACCCACATCCATCACCGATGCCTATGCACTTATCAAGGTATTGAGGAAACGTTACGGAATAAAACGTTTTGACCTTGTTATAAATAATGTCTCGTCTAAAGTGGAGGGAGATCAAGTGGCAAATAAATTGACTATGGTATGTGAGAGGTTTTTAGGGGATGTCGTCCTTGATATACTCGGATCTATTCCCAATGATGGTGGTATTACTGAATGTATAAAGCGCCAGAAGGCATTTGTCAGGGTAAACCCTTCAGGGGAGTCTTCAAAACGGCTCGAGCGGATTGTAAGGCGTCTGGAACGCGAACACAGCTCGCAAAGCAATGGAAACATCCAGTTCTTCCTGAAAAGAATGCTGATAAATCAAGTGAGTAAAGGGGCACAATCATGCAGGATATAGCATTTCCAGACCTTACTGAAGATCAGAAGCTCAATCCGAGTATCAGAGCCAAGGTTATCAATGAATTTTCACCATTGATCAAGTATATTGCCAGCCGCATTGCAATCAGGCTTCCACCCCATATTGATCTGAACGATCTCATCAATGCAGGGGTCATAGGCCTTATTGATGCCATCGAGAAATTTGACGCATCCAAGCAGATCAAATTCAAGACATATGCCGAGTTCAGAATCAGGGGGGCAATCCTTGACGAACTGCGCTCCATGGATTGGGTGCCACGCTCTGTCAGGCAGAAGGCCCGCAAGGTGGAAGACGCATATTCAAGGCTCGAGTATAATCTCGGCAGACCTGCCAGTGATGAGGAAGTCGCCCAGGAGATGGACATTGATATTCGCAGCTTTCATAAGCTTCTCTCCGAGACGGCATCAGTCTCCCTGCTCAGCCTGGATGACCTGGGAGAAGATGATTCCGACCTCTCCAAGAGAAACCTGCTGGAATATATCATGCAGGACGAAAGAGATTGGCCTTCCCATAAAATCAGGTTTGCAGAGGTACGGGACATGGTGGCAAATGCTATTCAGTCACTGCCGGAAAAAGAACGCATGGTCATCTCTCTGTACTACTATGATGAACTTACCATGAAGGAAATCGGTCATGTCCTGAAATTTACCGAGTCGAGGGTTTCTCAAATACACACAAAGGCAATTTTAAGACTGCGCTCAAAGATGCAAAAGCTCTTTAAAGAAATCCTGGACTAAAGATTTATGCACAATAATTCGATCTAATAAAAAAGATTGCGGAGGAAACTATGCCAGCAGACAAGAGCATGAAAATTCTTGTTGTTGATGATTTTTCAACAATGCGCAGAATCGTCAAAAATATACTCAGACAACTGGATTTTAATAATATCGTAGAGGCAGATGATGGGTCCACAGCACTTGATATCCTGCAAAAAGAAACTATCGGCATGATCGTATCTGACTGGAATATGCCAAAAATGACGGGCCTCGAGCTGCTCAAGGCTGTCAGGGCTGATGATGCGCTCAGGGACATCCCTTTTCTCATGGTAACCGCTGAGGCGCAGCAGGAAAATATCATCGAGGCTGTCAAGTCCGGTGTAAGCAATTATATCGTCAAGCCTTTTACCGCAGAGACTCTCGGCCAGAAAATAAACCAGATATACAATAAATAGGGGTTGGCGTGTCGGATCATGCAGGAAAAAAGGCAGAGCTCGACAAAAATGGAATCTTCTTTGAAAACGACAATGCAGAGCTTGACAAAGACGGGATCTCCTTAAGTGACGAGGAGTATGATGGCGGTTCAAAACAACCGGATTCACATCCGGGCGATGCAGCCGAAACAACGAAAGGAACAACCCAGAGCTACAAGGCTCTGATCATTGCATCGATCACAGGGATCATCCTTATAGCCGCCCTCGGAATTCTCTGGAAATCTCAGCATAACATCTCTCCGCCTCCCGTGCCTGATACCTCCGTGGACATTGCCGAGACTGCGGCCATGTATTCCCCTGAAAGCGACATCGTCCTCGATCCATTCATGATACTGATCAACTCGCACAACACTCACAAATCCGGTTTGCTCCTTGCACAGCTCAGCCTCCAGATAACACCCGAAACAGCAGCAAACATCCAAAGCACTATATTTGCTGTTCGCTCTCTTATCCTGGAGAGACTCTCAACCAATGCACAAATATACTCCAAAAACGAGCTTGCAGGCATACTTAAACAAGACTTGCAGCGTTTCAACGTAAAAGACGTTGCCTTCATTCAATACGAAATACGGTAGAGGCATATGCGAGATGGCAGGGAAAAAATATGACAGGTCTACAGGAAAGCCTATGGATTTGACAAAGATTGACGCAATGATTGCTTCACAGGACTCCTCCCTGCGGCGCGAAGCAGCGGCACTGCTTGCCGATGTCGGCGGGATTGAGACATTTGACAGGCTCGAGGTCCTGCTCGATGACCCCAACAGCGGTGTGAGGGATGCGGCACAAAACGCAATAATCATCATGGGCGGGAGGGTTGCGGTGGAAAAAATGGTCCCGCTTCTGACCCATGAGGCCCCGTCAACACGAAACATGGCCATCGACATCCTGCGCAAGATCGGAGAGGATGGCCTTGATATCCTCCATACCCTTGCAAAGGACCCAACCGACAACATTCGCCTGTTTGTTCTGGACATCCTCGGAAGTATCGGCAACATAGAGAGCCTGGATACGCTGATCGAAGGCCTCCATGATACAAACCCCAATGTCCGCAATGCTGCAGTCATATCCCTTGGAGAGCTGGGAGACCCCAGATCATTTGACCAACTCAAACAACTCATTAATGATGAAGAGTGGATCCGTTTTTCGGTAATCGAGTCTCTCGCAAAAATACCCTGTGACGACATCGTGGGTTTTCTCCTTGAAGAGCTGCGGCGCTGGTCAACAGATGAAATAACGCTGTGTTCCATTCTCGAGACGCTCGGGGAGATCGGTTCTGACAAAACCATCCGTCCTCTTCTTGAGTTACTGGAGAATGCAACTGAGTATGTAGCTGTCGCCATTGCTCAGACACTGCTGAAAATCATGTCCCTGGATGATCTTGCATTACTGCCTGAAAAGGACAAGCATCTCATCAAGAATATTCTTGAGGTCAATCTCGATGAAGCCGATGATGATTTCCAACGCGCTATCCTCGAGGCGTTAACCCGTATCGGCGACAGTCAAAGCTCCCTGTATATCATCGATCTGGCAAAAAAGGTTGATCCTGACATACAGATAGAAAAATGGGAAGATATCAAGGCTGCCCTCACACAGTTGGGCGATTCTGCTGTGATGATCGGACTCCTCGACCAGGATGAGACCAGCCGTATCCTGGCTTCACAAATTCTCGCAAAGATCGGCGCAGAGGGAGAAAGTAGTGAACTTGCAAAACGGATACATGGCACCCGGGGATACGTAAAGAGGGCCATGACCGATGCCATTGCACAAATAGGAGCCCCATCCAGCAGGGATATCCTGCTGCAACTCATGCACGATCAGGACGGCCATGTAATATCATCCTGTCTCCGTGCCCTTGGAATAATGGGGCATCCCGAAGATATTCAAAAAATTAAACCCTTCCTTGCGCACCCTTATCCGGATGTGAGGCAGCGAGCCCTTGAGGCCCTTGCTGCCATCGGAGGCCAATTCGCCCAAAAGACTTTTGTGGACCTGCTCGAGGATAATGACCCGCAGGTGCGAATCATGGCACTTTCCGGGCTGGACATCATGAAAAGCGAGCAATTGGACGTTGCGGCAACCTACCTTTCGAAGGATCAGGACGGCCGGGCACGAATGGCTGCGGCTAAAATCATCAAAGATAACGAATTGCCTATTGAGAAAGACCTTCTCCTTGCACTGCTAAACGATGAACTCGACGAAATCCGTCATCTGGCAATAGATATCGTCGGGCAGAGGAAACTCGATGATCTCAGGTCTTTTCTGGAAGATGCAACCTGTAGTGAAGAGATCTGGACAGCTTATCATGCCATCGAGGCCCTGGGACATTTCCAGGATAACGATGCACAATGCAGGCTCATAAATATCCTGAAAAGCGGGCCCGATTTCTTGAGAATATCTGCAGTGAAAGCCCTTGGCGAGTGGCATGAGGAATCGCTGCTGGGCGAATTGGAGGTCTATATGGACGACGACAATCCGGATGTCGCCCGTGCGGTGGCAGAGGCAATGGATAAGATACAGGAGGTGATATTTAATCATGGATAGTCATGTTTTTGAGGCAATCAAGAACATTGAAGAACTCCCCACCCTGCCGGCGGCAGCGATTGAGGTAATCGGGCTGTCCCGTATGCCGGATGTATCCATCAAAGAAATCTCCGAATGTATCTACAAGGATCCCCCTCTGGCCACCAAGGTACTCAAAATGGCCAATTCCTCCTTTTATCGCAGGGGATCCGGAGAGGTTGACACCCTTCATCGGGCGATTCTCCTGATGGGGCTCAACGAGGTCATCAATATCACCACCTCTGTCTCCGTACTTTCGGTTCTCCCGCCAAAAGGCAGCGCGGATGAATCTGTACGGGGGGCTTTTTGGAATCACTGTATTGCCACCGGGCTTATTGCAAAACACATTGATAAAGAACTGGGGATGAGATCTCTGGGCAAAGATTTTGTAGGCGGTCTGCTGCACGATATCGGAAAAATCATATTAGATGAATATTTTCATGATAAATTCATGGAAGCCCGTGCATTTTCCATTGATGTGGACTGTCCCATGTTTGAGGCGGAGATGGAGGTGCTCGGCACAACGCACATGGAAGTAGGTCACTTTCTTGCGCAAAAATGGAACCTTCCCGCCTATCTTACCGACATCATTCGCTATCACCATCACCCGGGAGATGCGCAATACAAGGAGATCAATGCGTTGATCTCCATCTCTGATCTCCTGGCAAAGGCAATAAATTTCTCCTGCGGCGGAGACAGGATGTCTTTCTCGCTGACAGACCAGGAAGCATGGCATCTTCTGAAGCGGATGGGACATCCCGTTCTTTCGCTCGATCTCGAACGCATCACCTTTGAGATGGAGAATATCGGTGAAAAAGTGAACCAGTACCTTGCCTCGATCTGTGATCCCGGCAGTCAGGAGCTTGCACATGACAGAGCATAACACCTCAGCCCAGGCATCTATGATGACTGATGAAACATTCAGGCTGCTGAGGGATTTCACCTACGAACATTCCGGAATCTATTTTTCGGACATGAAGAAACCTCAACTAGAAACCCGTCTTATGCTCCGGCTTAAGGCAAACAATCTTTCAGACTTTGACAAATATTACTACTTGCTCAAATATGATCCGCAGGCAGGCAAAGAGCTGCGCTGCCTGTTCGATTCCGTAACCACCAATGAAACGAGTTTTTTCAGAAGCCCGCCACAGATCCAGGCTTTTCAGGAAAAAGCTCTGCCTGAAATTATCGCAAAGAAACAGGAACTGGGAGATAAGTCGATAAGACTCTGGTCTGCCGGGTGCTCTACCGGCGATGAACCCTACACCATGGGCATTATCCTCCGGGAACTATTGCGGGACAAACTCTCTGAATGGGACGTGAAAATCTTTGCCAGCGATATCAGTGAAAAAGCGCTGAGATCCGCCAGGGCAGCATCATATAATGAATATACCCTCCGGTCAGTGCCTCCGGAGATAAAGCAAAAGTACTTTGTTCAAAACGGATCGCTCTACAAGATTAAAGACGAAATTCGTATGCTCGTTGAATTGCAGTATCTGAATTTCAATGACAGCAAACGTGTTCGACTCA
>CAYRCP010000077.1:0-8128 GCA_964422755.1 uncultured Bacteriovoracaceae bacterium
TTCTTGCAGGTGCCCTGTGTGCCCATATCAGTGTGAATGCCCTGAATGAATACTACGATTTTACCAGCGGCCTGGATCTCATCACAAAACCGACCCCGTTCTCAGGGGGGAGCGGCGCACTGCCGGCACACCCGGAAAAGGCCCGCTATGCCGTGATTACGGGTATCCTCAGTCTTTCTGTCACTGCCGCGGTCGGGATATTTTTCCTGTACCTGCGGGGGATGTGGCTCCTGCCGTTGGGTCTGCTTGGTATCGTTACGGTTATTGCCTATACCCGGGTTTTTACGAAGAGCCCGTTTTTCTGTTTGATCGTACCCGGGCTTGGTTTTGGCCCGTTCATGGTGATGGGCACGGATTTCGCTCTCACCGGCAGCTACTCGAAGGTGGCATTTATCGCATCTCTTGTGCCGTTCTTCCTCGTAAACGACCTGTTGCTCTTGAATCAGTTTCCCGATGTGGAAGCGGACACGTGTGTGGGAAGGAGACACCTGCCCATCACAATAGGAAGAAAAAAGGCTGCATGGGTGTATGCCTTCGTTCTCATTGCCGCGTATGTGCCGATCGTGGCAGGGTATGCACTGGGGGCGCTCCCCTTGTGGAGTCTGCTAGGCCTCGGCACGATCTTTCTTGCAGGTATAACTATCCGGGGTGTTGTGCGCTATGCCCAAAACTTACCGGAGCTTATCCCGTATATGACCAGGAATGTAATCATCAATATCGCCACCCCGGTGTTAGTGGCGCTGGGTCTGTTCGTTCATCAGGGGTGATCCCGTGCTCCTGAGAAGATGGATTTTTTCGACCAGTTCTGCTAATACGTTTCTTCTTGATGGGTCAAAGAAGATTTTCCGTTTGCAGGGAGTGTATGAGGCAGTTATCACGATCAAGGGGTATGCACCGGATGAAGATAGTTTTACTCGATGTTGACGACACCCTGTACCAGAAAGGCACGGGACCGTTTCCGTACGTGAATGAACAAATAGACTCCTATGTCATGACATGGTGCCGTATCGACCGTGACGAGGCAAGACAGCTGCGGAAAGAGTATATCAAGGCCCATGGATCAACTCTGGGCGGACTCATGCATAACTACGGTGTTGATCCCGATGATTACCTGAAAAAGGTCCATGACGTACCGGTGGAAGAGCTGCTGTCTGCGGATGAAAAGCTCAGGAATACCCTGGAGCGTATTCCCTGTGAACTCTTTGTTTTTTCTAACGGCTCTGCGGAGTATGTCAACCGCATCCTTGAAGCCCTGGGTGTTGCTGACCTTTTCAGCGATCTCTTTACGATAGAATTCATGGATTTTATCCCGAAACCCATGCAATACCCGTATCATAAGATTATGGAACTCTACGGAAAGATCCCCGGTGAGTGTGTTCTGGTGGATGACAGGCCGCCGAATGTTTATACCGCCATTGATATGGGGATGGATGCTGTCCTCGTTGGGGAAGAGATCTCAACCCCGAGGGTCTCAGGCATCCGGGATATCTATGAGATAGCCACCCTCATAAATTCGGAATTTTTGTGATATGATTCAAATAAGGAGTTGTGTATGAATGTTTTGGTCACCGGCGCTGCGGGATTCATCGGCTTTCACCTTTCCAGAAGACTCCTCGATGAAGGTAGTAATGTATGCGGACTGGACAATCTCAATCCCTACTACGATCCCCAGCTGAAAAAAGACCGGCTGAGCATCCTCAAGGGCTATCCGGCATTTTCCTTCCATTTGCTCGATCTCGAAGACAGGGCGGGCATGGCAGAGATATTTAATGAAAACGACTTTGACGTGGTGGTGCATCTTGCCGCTCAGGCAGGGGTCCGCTACAGTCTGGAGAATCCTCACGCCTATATCGATTCCAACCTTACGGGATTTCTGAATATTCTCGAAGGCTGCAGGTCCAGGGGGACAGCCCACCTCGTGTATGCCTCGTCTTCTTCGGTCTACGGCGGAAATACCAAGATGCCTTTTTCCGTTCACGACAATGTCGATCATCCGGTTTCGCTGTATGCCGCAACCAAAAAGGCGAATGAACTCATGGCGCACTCATATGCCAGCCTGTACCGCATACCCTGTACAGGATTGAGATTTTTTACGGTCTACGGGCCATGGGGCAGGCCGGATATGGCGCTGTTCAAGTTTACCAAAGCAATCCTTCAGGACTCTCCCATCGACATCTACAACTATGGGAACATGAAGCGGGATTTCACCTATATTGATGATATCATAGAGGGTGTGGTGCGGGTCATGGCCTTCAGACCCGCTCCGGATGATGCGTGGAACGGAGATAATCCCGATCCGGGAAGGAGTTTTGCCCCGTACCGGATCTACAATATCGGCGGTTCACGGCCTGTAGAGCTGATGGATTTTATCTCAAAGATCGAAGATGCCCTCGGGAAGAAGGCACGGCCGAACATGCTGCCCCTTCAGAAGGGAGATGTACTGGCGACTTGTGCTGATGCCCTTGACCTTGAGGAAGCCATCGGTTTTCGTCCTGCCATTGATGTCGCAGAGGGGGTGTCTCGTTTCGTGCAGTGGTACCGGTCGTATTACCGGGTGTGATGAAGCCCGTTGATCAGGGTTTCGGACGGGAAGTCCATAGCGAGGATGTATTCAAGGATCTTGTCGCGGCTTTTGCCTGAGCTGTCGATAAATTCTATGCCTAATTGAGTCTTGTCCAGAACCTCATCGGTGCGTACGGAACGTACGATACCGGCGATTTCGATGGGTCCCTTGGGCAGGTCGATCCTGATGGCAGGAAGGTTCATGCCTTCGATGATCGGTGTAGTGCTGTTCAAGACCTCGGCCCCCATACCTTCAATGCTGATGTCCCAGGCAAGCAACGCTGTTTTTTCTGCGCTTATGGGATGAACGCAGCTGGCTGTCATGGGTTCCTGTCCTGTTACAAAGTATCGCAGCACGCTTCGTCTGCTGATGTGCTGAAGCGTCTCGGGCCAACTGGTTTCCACGATATTCTTGATGACATCGTGCACTTTGGCGTAAAAAAGCATGACGTTGACACCCTTGAAGAGATAAAAGGGATAGACGATGTCTTTCTCCGGGGTGAAGGGGAGACGGAATTGCGATATCCGCACGATCCGCAGGACCATGTTGTCATCGGCCGGCCTGAGGTAAAAGAATTCGGCAGGTATTGCCTTTTGCTTGTAGATCATGAGCATGTCGCCGAATCCTCTTGACCATTTCTGGATCTCGGAGAACATGCGGTGTATGTCTTCTTTGTCCGTGATCAGTCTTCCCTGCTCGCCTCTTGCATCACGAAGTTTTGCATATGCCTCGATCGGGGTCTCGGAAGGGGAAAATTCGATACCCATCCGGGAAGGACAACCCTCGCCCAGGTAGGCAATACGGCCGTGGATCTGTGTAGCAATGATTTGTCCCTTGTTCTGAAGTGTCTCGATCAGGATATCTTTTCCTTCGCTGAGGAGGGAAAAACCCGCGGTAGCCAACACCCCCATGCCGCCGATCGAAATATCAAGTATGGGTAACGGCAGGGTGTATTTCCCTATTCGTATGTTGGCAGTGAGATCTCTTTTCGGGAGAGTCCTCTGTCTTTTGCTTTCTCTCTTTTCCATCTACGAGTATCATCGGAAATCCCTGAGCAAAAAATTAGTCCCATGTTTGATTGCTTGGGTTTTATTTCTGCTTTTTATCATGGATCTGCCCGAGATGTTCCGGCGAAAAGATCGCTAAGACCATGGCCGGGTCGAAGGCTGGAGTGATTCGGTACGATACCTCTTCGGGAGGGATGATTCGCTCTTCCCGGGGGGGCATGCATAGAGAAGATCGATGCAGGTATGAATCTTTAAGCAGCGTTGCGGTCCGAAGTCTTCACCGGGCCGCAACGCAGGTATTGATGCTATGAAGCATAAGATAACTATTTGCCGGTATAGGTGGGCTTTCTTTTTTCCATGAAGGCCTTGAGCGTCTCGGCAATATCTTCCGAGGGGAGGATCATGGCGCTGCGTGCGGCAACATACTCCAGTCCGTCCGCAATGGTTTTGCCCCTGCAGAAGTTCAGCACCTCTTTTGCACCCTGGACAGCAAGCGGAGAATTGTCTGCAATCTGCTGTGCCATCTCCTGCGCACCGTTAATCAGCGATTCTTTATCAGGGTAGACTTCGCTGACCAGGTTTATCTCTTTTGCGCGGGCTGCATCGATATACTTGGCGGTGAACGCCAGTTCCCGGGCAATCCCCTGACCGACGATCAGCGGCACTCGCTGCAGGCTTCCCACATCCGCAATAAATGATACTGCTGATTCGCGCAGTGATATCTCGGCGTCTTCGCAGGCGAGGCGAATGTCGCATGCAGAAGCGAGATCCAGGGCCGCACCGATACAATAGCCGTGAAAAGCACAGATTACGGGCTTGGAACATTTCTCCACACAGGTCATGGCATCCTGAAGAGGGAATATGGCCCGGTAGAGTTCCTTTTTTGCGCCTGCGCTCATATCCCAGTTTTTCAGGGCCGGTACCACCGGTGCCATGCCGATGAGATCTATCCCTGCGCAGAAATCTTTGCCCTCTCCCAAGATGATCGCAACACGTATCTCATCATCGTTGTGGATATCCTCAAAAATCGGGATGATCTCTGTCCAGGCATCCGGGCCCATGGCGTTCTTTTTCTCTGGCCGGTTTAAATAGACCCATGCAATTTGCCCTTTTTTTTCAACCTTATAGAAATTGAACGTGTCTGTCATATTGTTGCCCTCCTGAAGGTTAAATTAAAACTTTATACTATCTTTTGTCAAACAGATATTGATGCAGGCTCGAGGAATGAAACCCGGAACCTTCAGAATGCAGGGGGAAAAAACCGAGAAGCGGAGTGGATGTGCAGAGCATGGATGGAAAATGCAAGGCAGGTTTCGACCCCGCTCATGCTTGACATTTGCCCTCAGGGGCACTACCTATAAAGAAAAAAAGCGGTAAAGGAATAGCTATGCCCATCTATGAATATAAATGTGAAGACTGCGGAAATGAGTTCGAGAAACTGGTGTCCATGTCTGCCGAGACAAATCCGCAGTGTCCCAAGTGTAAAAGCGAGCACGTAAAGAAAAAGATGTCCATGGTTGCATCCGGTCTGTCCGGGTGCAGTTCGTGCTCAGCAACTTCCTGCTCCTCAGGCGGTTTCTCCTGAGGATAGGAATGAAAGGCCCGGTCAGGGCCTTCTTCTACTTTATACTAGTACATTGTACTAGTACAGTTTCTTCAAGACAATTGTTTCTTCGCGTTTCGGTCCGACTGATATGATTGCTGCTTTTACACCGAGCTGTTCTTCAATGTAGGCAATATAGCTCTTACAGTTCTCGGGGAGTTTTTCGTAGTCTCTGATGTCGGATATGTTCTCTTCCCAGCCTGGGAGTTCGTCGTAGATCATCTCCATCTCGGGGTGCATGCAGAGGTCTGCCGGCATGTTTTCCAAGATAGCATCCCCTGATTTATAGGCAGTGGCTACCTTGATGGTATCGAGACCGGAGAGTACGTCGAGTTTTGTGATGGCGAGGTATGAGATGGACGAGAGGCGGACAGAGTGTCTGAGTGCAACGAGGTCCAGCCAGCCGCAGCGGCGCGGTCTGCCTGTTGTGGCACCGTATTCTCCCCCAAAGGCCCTGAGCCTTTCTCCTGTTTCGTCACTGAGTTCGGTGGGGAAGGGCCCTTCACCGACACGGGTGGTATATGCCTTGCAGATTCCGAGAACCGTATCGATTACTGACGGGCCGATACCGGAGCCTACACAGGCCTGGCCGGCTATGGTATTGGATGAGGTGACGTACGGGTAGGTCCCGTAGTCAATATCGAGGTTGCCTCCCTGGGCACCTTCGAACAGGAGGTTCTTGTTGTCTCTGCAGGCATGATCAATGGCCAGGGAGGCATCCCTGACATAGGGTTTGAGCTGAGCACCCAGGTCCTGAAGTTTTGTGATCATTGCTTCTTTGTCAAGCCCCTTGACCTTGAGTATCTTGGTAAGATACTCCTGTTTCTCATCAAATATCGCCTCGATCTTTGTTCTGAGCATATCTGCATTGATGAGATCGATTATCCTGATGCCGGTTCTGCGAGCCTTGTCTTCGTAGGCAGGGCCGATTCCCCGGCCTGTGGTGCCGATCCGCTGGGTCGTATCCCTGGCATGATCGATCATCTTGTGATAGGGCATGATGACATGCGCCCGGTCGCTGATGGCAAAGCACTCATCAGTGATGGTGTAGCCTTTGTCCTTCAATGCGTTGATCTCTTCGATGAGGACTTCGGGATCTATGACAACGCCTGATCCGATAATGCATAACTTCTCCTTATGGAGAATGCCTGAGGGTATCAGGTGGAGTATAACCTTTTTATCTCCCACCACCAGGGTATGACCTGCATTATTTCCACCCTGGAACCTGATGACAAGGTCGGATTTTTCCGTAAGGAGGTCTACGACCTTTCCCTTGCCTTCATCTCCCCACTGGGTGCCTACTACCACTACATTTGCCATAGAAAAGCTCCTCTCTTGTTGCCTTTTTAGATGAAAATCTCCTGGACGGACAGGGCGCTGGGTACGTTGTTTATCGTGTCGATGACTTCCTTGGATACCTCAGTGTCCACACTGATAATGAGGATGGCCGTACCCTGTTGCTTGTCACGGCCCAGGAACAGCCTGGCAATATTGGTACCGGCTTCACCTAAGATACTGCCTATCTTGCCCACTGTACCTGGGAGGTCCTTGTTATAGATAACAAGCATATGACCATCCGGGATTACCTCGATGGAATAGTTGTCGACCTTGACGATGCGCAGGTCTCCGCGTCTGAACACGGATCCTTCAAGATGACGGGTGCCGGAATCGAATTCAAGACTGATTCCGATGGTGTTTGTGAAGACTTTTTCCGTGGAGGTCTGCGACTCCACAATGTCAATACCCCGTTCTTTGACAAGCACAGGTGCATTTACGTAGTTGACGTCATCCACAATCGAGGAGAACAGGCCTTTGAGCCCTGCGATCGTAATCGGTTCGGTGTCGAGTTCTGAAGCCTCGCCCGTGTAGTTGAACGTGATTTTCGTGAGACGATCCGAGGTGACATGGCCGATGATCTGTCCGAAGAAACACCCCATCCTCTCGGAAAGTTCGATATACGGCTTCATCTTGCTGAGCATCTCCGGGGCCACCGACGGTGCATTTATCGCATTTCTGATCACGCCGTTTACCAGGTAATCCACGATCTGTTCAGCTACAGCCAAAGCGACGTTCTCCTGTGCTTCCAGGGTTGCTGCACCGAGGTGAGGTGTACAGATCACGTTTGGATGTTTTGCCAGGGTCCAGTCTTCCGGCGGTTCTTTCTCGAACACATCGACGGCAGCACCGGCGACCTTGCCGGAATCCAGTGCATCGAGGAGGTCTTTTTCGCTGATGATTCCCCCTCTGGCGCAGTTGATGATCATGACGCCGTCCTTCATCTTGGCAAAGGCATCTTTGTTTACCAGCCCGATGGTTTCCTTGGACTTCGGGGTATGTACGGTTATATAGTCTGCACGAGCATAGAGGTCGTCGAGGCTCACGAGCTCGTATCCCTGTTTCTCGGCGATCTCCTGCGTGAGGAACGGGTCGTAGACGATGACATTCATTTTAAGTCCCTGGGCGCGGGAAGCCACTATGGATCCGACCCTGCCCAGCCCGATGATGCCGATGGTCTTGTTGAAGACTTCTCTTCCGGAGAGAGCCTTCTTCTCCCATTTCCCTTCCTTCATGGAGGCGGTTGCCTGAGGGATGTTGCGTGTGAGGGCCATCATCATGGCAATGGAGTGCTCACCGGTAGTAACGGTGTTTCCGCCCGGGGTGTTCATGACCACGATCCCCTTTTTGCTGGCCGCTGAGATGTCGATGTTGTCAACCCCGGCTCCGGCCCTGCCGATTACTTTCAGATTGTCGGCTGCGGAAATGATATCTTCCGTGGCTTTTGTGGCTGATCGAACAACAAGTCCATCATATGCCCCGATGATGGCTTTGAGCTCTTCAGGTTTCAGGCCGGTATTTACGTCAACTTCAAGACCACCTTTACGGAGTATTTCTACTCCTTTTGCAGATAAATTATCACTGACTAATATCTTCAAAACGTCCCCCTAAGGTATAATT
>CAYRCP010000078.1:0-8047 GCA_964422755.1 uncultured Bacteriovoracaceae bacterium
GCGTAGCGGCTGGTCGTCACCAGGCCTACCCCGGCCACGCGGTACAGGTAGCCCTTCTCGATCAGAAGATTCACTGCTTCACCCCCATCGATGATGTGATCGCTGCCGCGCATACGGATAATGACCGTGGCGGCATCAACGCTTTTCAACCTGGTAAAAATCCTGCCGTCCTTGTCCACATCGACGGTCTCGATGGCGATGGCCTTGATAGCGTAATCGTCTTTTTCCGTGCCGAATTCGTCTTCCTCTTCCACATCGGGTTCATTGCCATCCGAGGTCTTCGAGACAAATGCCGGGGTATCCTCTTCCCCTGCCGTATCGCCGCTGCCTGCACCTGATTTTTTTGCCCAGGCAGGGAGATCGTCCTGGTTCTTTTTCGCGGCCAGACGTGCAGCTTCCTCCTCTTCGGCCTGCTTTTTGAGGTCGGCCATCATCTGAAACATGTTATACTGCTTTTCCAGGGCGGCAAAGACTGCCAGACGGTTTTTCACCTCCCGCGGAAAATTCATGAGCAGCTGCATGAGGGTGTTCTTTTTGCGGTGAAACCCGGTGATGTCGTCGTCCACCCCATAGGTGGTGTTCAATGATATCATGCAGGTTGCGGCCCCACTCTCGATGGTGGCCATGTTCATGGCCAGGTCGTCCCGGTCACGCTGCAGCTGGGCCATAATCTCACCTGCTTGTGCAGGATCGCCGTCGCTGCGCAGGATTGCAGCCAACGCAGCCGCGTGGCTGTCAAAATCCCCCAGCGAACCCTCGATGAACGCCATCTCGTCGAGCAGGGTCTGCAGACGGGCATCAAATCTCTGCCTGTCGAGTGCCTTTTGTTTGTCATCCCCAAACATGGCGTCCCAGGCACCGCCGCGCTCAGGGGTCTGCCCGGCGTGGCTGAAAAACACCCGATAATTCTTGTAGTTGCCGTTCAAGTGCTTATCCAGGACATCCTTGAAGTTGGTGTTGAGCCGTTCGCGTTCCTTGTCGAGATCATAGGCGTCGATCTCGCCTTTATCAAATCGCCGGCCTATATCGGCCAGTTCGTCGGCCACGATATTGGCAAGCACACGGCTCTGCATAGTGTCGAACATGATATTGCTCTGGGCCTTCAGCGCCTTTTCATAGATCTCCTGCTTGCGTTTGCTCTGGGCGTCTGCATCGCCGCTGCGGCCATAGTACATGCCGCCGAACTGGTATTGGTCCTCCCACTCCATCTCGATCTGCCGGCGAATCTCCTCCGGGCTCATGGTCATAAAGCCCTTGAGCTTGTTCTTTTCCAGAAACATGCTGCGAACGACCGCATCGGTCTTGTACCCGCCGGCAATGGCCGCGGCGCAGTCCTGAGTAATATCCAGTCCTCCCTTGACCACCAGGCCGGTCACAAAAGCCGCGGCAAATCCGGCACCCATGGTGGCGGCCGTTCCCTTGCCTGCCGCTGCAAAAGCAGAGCCCACCACATTGCTGGCCGCATCGGCAGCCACGGCGCTCACCAGTGCCTTGCCCACCTCGGCGCGGCGCTCATCGGGACGTGCTTTGATAAAGGCATCGGCCGCGGTGTAGCCGTAGCCCAGAACAGTCAACCCCTTCGCCACATTCGCCATGCGGGAGGATTGCGCCAGGTCGTCGGCGTCCAGTCCGGAACCCGGGGCATGCTCAAAGGCATCGTCCATCAGGCCGGTGAGACGGCGTTTATTGTTGAGGTTGATACGCATCATCTCGTCGTCGGCCTGGCGCAGAAAATCGTCAAGGTTCTGGCCCTTCAGCGCGGCATTGAGCGCATCATCGTCTCCAGTACGAACAGCATCCTTGACGCGGCGTGCCTTATCGTAGAGGTCCCGGGTATCGGGGTGGGCAGCCGGATTGATACCCGTGACTTTGGCATCGTCATCCAGCATGCGCTGCAGCATCTTGGCTGTGTGGTCGGCCTTCTGACGATCGTTCATGCCCGCGAGATGGCCCTTGTACTTGATCTCGTAGTCGGCATCAACGATGCGGGCGCGATCCATATGGTTGTACTTGGCTTCGGCCAGATTCTCCATGACGCTTTCAGTAGGCTGGTCTTTCAGCAGCACCACATCGCCGTCAGGACCAACCACGGGTTTGTTGTATTTATCGTAGCGGACAATATCGGCCTTGCAGTTTTTGTCCGGGTTGAGCATGTAGTTGTTCTCCAGGGCTCGCTGGCCGGCTGCGCCCGGGTAGCTCTCGTGCACAATGTGTGGATATTTCTCGGCAAACTCCGGGCTCATCTTTCCGTTGGGGTCGCGGGGGAATAACGTCACCTCGCCCGAGGTCATGGTCTGGTTGATCAGCCTGGTGTCGATCGTGCCGTCCGGGGCGATCACCTTTCGACCGGTGGTCATTTCGGTATAGTGGATCATGGCACGTTCGGTGACAGCCTCGGCATTGCCGGTCATGCTGAAATTGGTCAGGTCGATATCCGCCGTGGCACATTGCCGGATGAAGTCCTGTTTATCGGCCAGGCGAGCGGGGTCGCCCTGGAAAATCACCTTGCTCTTCCACGATCCCGTGGGCACCAGGGCATCCAGGGGTTTGTCGGCATGAACCGCCACGTCCTGAATACCCTTGCTCATGGCGCTGGCAACGGTGGGATAGCGCTGACGGCAGATCTGAAAGGCGAGTTCAACTTGCCGGGGATCGCCAGAGCCCGCCATGTCGATCACGATATTCTTCGCCGTTGACCACTGTGAATACAGCTGCCGGGACTTGCTCAGCTCGAAACCGTTTTTCAGCATGCCATCGATGGAGGCCTGCGGGGAAGAAGCCTGGGCCGGAAGTGAAACCAGGACAATAATAAGCACGGATAAACCCATGAAGATCGGTCCGGGTCGGTATGGGGTACGTGGCCTCATAAAGATTTCGTCCTTTCTGCATACGATATGATATCGCCCAAGATACACAATATCTATGGTAATTTCAACTGATACGCTGTCGAAATCCCACCCGGAACACCGGTTACTTCCCTATCATTCCTGTAATGATGGCAGTACAGGGGGGACCGGAATATGATGTTGAATGAACGATTATATCAATCCGAACCAGGCCTGTTTTATGCTTTGAGAACCACTATTGCCCATCAGACCTCGTCCATATTCAAACGAGCGATAAGAAAAACAGCAACATTGTCAAACTTGAACTATAATAAGAAAATCAACCGTGATATATATCTGTTATGCTCTATGTTTTCTCAGAGAGTAAATCAGGGAAAGAGGTTAATTTGGAACAATCCTGTGCGTTTCTTTAGAAAAAGAGGTTCACGATATGTGCGAGACAAAACACAACACAGACAAGCCCATCAAAGAGTTGCCCCAGGCACAAAAATATCCCGCCGAACTTGACAGTCCGGCCGGCAGTTGCAGTCAGATGGAAACAGAGCTCAAGCGGGCCGAGGAGGCTCTGCGGGAAAGTGAAGAGCGCCTTCATCTGGCGCTTAGTGCATCGAATGACGGCATCTGGGACTGGGATATCCCTTCAGGTAATGCATTTTTCAGCCCCAGATACTATACCATGCTGGGTTATGATCCGTATGAGTTTCCCCAGAATTATGAGGCATGGAGAAGTCTTCTTCATCCTGATGATATTGATCGGGCAGAGAAACTGGTATTTGATCATATAAAAATCAACAGTGAAAATGCCGGTTATTCCATTGAACTGCGCATGCGAATGAAATCAGGTGATTGGCGCTGGTTTCTTACCCGCGGGATGATCGTTGAGCGGGATGCCGGCGGTCACCCTATCAGAATGGTGGGTACTCATACAGACATCACCAAGCGCAAGCAGTCAGAAGAGGCACTTTCTCAGAGTGAAGCCAAGTATCGTTTTCTCACTGAGAAGATGAACGATGTTATCTGGACAACAGACATGGATTTCAACGTTACCTATATCAGCCCCTCCGTTGAGCAGCTTGTAGGATTCACCCCGGAAGAGTGTATGCAGATGGCGGCCTGGGAGGCGATCACGCCACAGTCTTATGCCAGGGCTCTGGATCTTCTGAGCATTGAGCTCGGGCGCGAACAGCAGGAGGGCTTTGCCCCTGACAGGACCATCACGTATGAAATGGAAGACTATCACAAGAATGGTTCCACCGTGTGGGTCGAATGCGTTGTCAGCTTTATCCGTGATGATGACGGAGGTATCATCGGAGTTCACGGGGTGTCTCGCGATATCACCGAGCGAAAGAAAGCTGCAGCTGAAAAAGAACGGCTGATTGGTGAACTTCAGCAGGCGCTCGCAGATGTAAAGGTCCTCAGCGGTATGCTCCCCATATGTGCCAACTGCAAAAAAATCCGTGATGACGAGGGCTATTGGAATCAGATCGAGAGTTACA
This sequence comes from uncultured Bacteriovoracaceae bacterium, assembly GCA_964422755.1. GTDB lineage: Bacteria > Desulfobacterota > Desulfomonilia > UBA1062 > UBA1062 > DSAD01. The sequence continues at coordinate 4,343 of CAYRCP010000078.1, forward strand.
TCTCAAGGCACTCCGATGCGGTCTTCTCCCACGGCATCTGCCCCGAATGTGCACGAAAACTCTACCCGGATCTGGTGGATTGAAAACATCAATGGTTGCCAGGTCAATCTAGGTTGAACCATAGGTTGAACAGGTCAGAACACAGGTAATCCTTTCCCGAGAAGAAGCACCGGACATGAAGTAAGGTTATTCCCTGATAAAAGCCCGTATGAGCCCGGCTGCTTTTATCCAGAAGGGGTATGGACAATGCTTCATGAGGTGGTCATGAAATTTCGGGATCCATACTCTGAGGTGATTCAACATCCAGATTTGCTCAGAGTTGATGTCTTTTGCATCAAGTGAGGTATTCCCCCCCCTGGCCTCTTCGGTCAGGGCAAAGAGAAAATGATAAAATTCCAGCTCCACGGCGAGATGGTCCGAGAGCTCATCGTCGAGGGACAGGCCCCACCTGATATACTTCTTGTTGAGCTCGGCGAGCAGGGTTGTCCGCGGTCCGGGATACGACTGTCCGTCCGGCAGATAGAGCCCGGCATAGGGAGCACAGACCGGTGCGGGGAAACCAACGTCAAAGATCTGCGTATAACTGGACTGTATGTCTGCAAGGGGCTGATCCCAGAAGGCATCATGTATGAAGAAGACTTTGTCTGCCGGGGTCTTCTCCTTATCCTCTCGAATCAACAGACTATGGCGGTACATGTCTTCCACGAGTTCGTTCCACGTATTGTTCTGCATGAGTTCCTGAAAGTCCGGCTGCGGGTAGCTGAACGCCCCTGAAAGCATCTTGCAGGCATAGCTTTGAACGAGTATCGGATTGTCCTGTGTCTGCATATCACTCCATAATAATACTAGGGTATTGCGATACCCAACGCGTGCAAGACAGGCTCCATAGCCGTTTCACGAAGAGTTATGTACCCGCCGATGCCGCCTTCCAGCCCCAGGAGAAACGAGCCTCCCACGGCCAGGATCAGGAAATACAGGGCCAGTTTATGATTCCCCCACATCTGCACCCCGTGTTTCCACCGCAAATAGTACATCATCAGGAATACCTCGAAACAGATGACGGCCAGAAAAAGCTTGACCCTCACCAGGGGTGACATGACCAGCGCAGACCAGTCAGGGTAATCCATGAACGGGGTTATGGTTGCGATACAGATGCCTGCTATGCCGAAAAACAGCATCACCTGCAGCGTAGCGTCCAGGGTTTTGAGAAATGGGTGGTCTTTGTCCTTGAGGCTTATGAAAAATGTAACCAGGACAATTGCGGTAATGACAAACAGTATGCCCATGGCCAGGTGGATCGTCATGGCATGGTAGGCGGTATTAAGTCTTGTCATGGCTGTCCCCCTGTTCTTTCCCGCGAAGCACTCGATAGACACCGCCGAGGACGACCGCCACGATCAGCCAGCTCACCAGCATAGACCCCGCCCATTCCCGCATGGCCGGCACCGATGTGACCAGAGACTCCGGGTGCGGAGCAATCACCACCCAGAGCATCATCACGACAATCAGGATGATGAACGGCACATACACCAGGATCGATTCCCACGTAAGGAAAAAGGATTTTCTTTTTTCCACGGCTCCCTCCTTACAGCTCATAGGTTGGGTGGCTGATCAGGATATCCACCAGGGGTGACGGTTTGCCGAGCCCCGCCTGCCTGACCGCCTCTTCCAACGTTTCTTTCGCCTCCTTGACCTGCGGGCCGAACAACTCAAGCATATACTTTTGAGGGACCCGCACCTCAGGGCGTGTCTGCGAACCGGCTTTCTCTTTCACTGCCGTGATAACCGGCGGTATATAGTAGATATTGGGCTGGGTTGCGTATTCGCCGTGCAGCGGCAACGCAACCTTGTATTCGTTTACGAGTTTCGACACCTTGGTCGATGGATCGTTCAGGTCGCCGAAGAAAATAGCGCCGGCCGTGCAGGTGAACACGCAGGCAGGCGGCTTGCCCTGTGCAATGAGCGGATAACAAAGAATACACTTCTCCGCGACCCGCAGCTTGTCATTCCAGAAGATACGTTTATACGGACAAGCCTGGATGCAGGCCTTAAAACCCTTGCACAGCGCCTGGTTGATCAGCACGATGCCGTCCGGGCGGCGGTAAATGGCCTTCGTGGGACAGGCAGCCACACATGACGGCTCGGTGCAATGCATGCAGGCCATATGCAGGTGGAAAAACCACGTATCCGACGGCGTGGTACCCTCACCGATATCATCATCCCAGTTCGGACCGAATTCCGCCGGTTTAACCGGGAGCAGACGCGGCGGCTGTGATCCGTCGCTGCCCACCAGCCGCTGGTAGGTGAATTCAGGCACTGCTTCATAGTCGTCGTCTTCCGGCATGACGCCCTGTGCGGTTCTCTTTTCCCAGTCCTTGGGATATCCCGAACCCGGACGGGTCTCTACGATGGCCCACCACATATGCTGAGAGCCCTCCCGGTTGGTCCACCACAGTTTGCAGCTCACGCTGCATTCCTGGCACCCGATACATTTGTTCAGATCAACAACTCTGGCCCATTGCCGTGTATGTTCAGTCATGGCTTATCACACCTTCCTTACATCTACCGACGTATCGCACTCGTTGCCGCACACTCCCCACAGGTTCCATCCGTACCGCAGGTGCCGATCCGGTGCGTCCGGATCATCGGGGTAGCGAACCGCCTGCAGCGGATTGGGGCGTATCGGCGTGATAAGGTTGAAGTAGCCTTCGTGGTACTGGTAGCTCTCCCAGGCATGGTCAACCCGCACCATGGAACGCCCGATCCCGGGCAGAAGCTTTGCCCGGCATACGAACTTGCCGTAATCATTGAAGACCTCAACCAGATCGCCATCCTCTATGTTTCGCTCCCTTGCATCCTGGGTATTCATCATCACAATCGCTTCAGAGCGCTGCAGCCGCAGAAGTATGGAAAGATCGGAAAAGGTGGAGTGGGTACGGTATCTCCCATGAGGGGTGTTCATTCTCAGGGGCGCGGGTTTGCCGTTTATAAAATCCGCTTCCGGCACCTTGTAGGTAGGCAGCGCTTCTCCCAGCTGGAGGTAGTCTTGGTGGTCTATATAAAATTGTTGCCTGCCGGTCAGCGTCTTCCCTGTTTTGGTTGGAATGACGCAGGGATACTTGCTTATGATCATCTTGCCTTTGTGCTTGCCTCCGGCCGGCCAGGGCAGCTTACCTCTGACATTCTCGCGGAACGGGTTATGCGGCCGGTCGTGCTGGAGCCCGGGAAACGGTATCGGCCCTTGTTCGGCGAGCTTCAAAAAACCGACAGCAAAGGCGTCTTTGTCCCCATTTGCCAGATACGCCTCGATCATCGGCCGAAGCTCAGGGGCAAACGCCTCCTTCTTACCACGATATTTTTCCTTATCAGGGAACATCAGCGGGCTGTTCTTGACGATGAAATGCGCCACCTTCCGAATCGAATCCAGACCGCCATCCCCATCGCCCTTGAAATAAGGATTCTCCTTCCATCCCGCATCTACAAACATATCGTAGAGCCTGGTGTAGTCCCTGGTCTCACCCTTGGTGGCATCCTCCCAGAGGCCATCCCATGTGCCGGCCTTGCGCATTTCGATGGCCTTGTCCTGAATCCTGCGGGCAATCAGGCGGACCATTTCAAAATCGGTCTTTGACTCGAAGACCGGCTTGACTACCTCCTGCTGCAGCTGAAAATAGGGGTGCAGCGGAGTGGTTTCGATCTCATACT
>CAYRCP010000079.1:0-8024 GCA_964422755.1 uncultured Bacteriovoracaceae bacterium
AATGGAACCCGGATTTTATTTTTATCGGCACCTACGGCACAGCCCATGTTGAAAGCTTTACCCTTGACAGGAGACTCCAGGGTATTTCCGCTTTAAAATCAGGGAATGTCTACATGTCTCCATACTATATCGGTTCATGGGATGTTCCCACACCGGAATCCCTTCTCGGCATCATGTGGCTTGCAAACAAGCTCTACCCTGAGCGCATTCCGTTTGACATGGCAAAGGAAATGCGTGCTTTCTATACCACGTGTTACGGATATTCTCCCGGCAAACAGGAGATACTCCACGTACTGGAGCAGGAATGAAACCATCCAGAAACTACATCATCCCCCTGGTCATCCTCAATATCTTCATGCTGGTGGTGTCATTATTCATCGGCAGGTATACCATCCCCTTCACTGAGGTGCTTTCCGTTCTTTCTCATCCGTTCGCTCTGCAATCCAGCGATACGGGTCATCTTCAGTATATTGTCCTGTTCCATGTGAGACTTCCCAGGATCCTCATCGCCATGCTCGTCGGTGCCGGACTCGGGATAACCGGGGCCTCCTTTCAGGGTATCTTCAGAAACCCTCTGGTCTCCCCGTATATCCTCGGCGTATCTTCCGGGGGAGGATTTGGTGCTGCACTGGCAATCCTTCTGTTCAACGAGACCTCCATGATTCAGCTGTTTGCCTTTGTCTTCGGCATGATCGCGGTTAGCATCACCTACTTTGTCGCCAGATTGGGTGACCGCCTCTCCACCTATTCCATCGTGCTGGCAGGCGTTGTCGTGGGATCCTTTTTCGCCGCGCTCATCTCCCTGCTCAAGTATGTCGCAGATACCTACACAAAGCTTCCGGCAATCGTGTTCTGGCTCATGGGGAGCCTTTCGTCGGTCAAGCTGCAGGACATGTATACTACGGCCCCGGTAATCATTATCTGTATCGTTATCCTGGTCATGATCAGATGGCGTTTCAATGTCCTTTCTCTGGGCAGCGATGAGGCAAAAGGTCTCGGAATCAATACCAGGAAACTCTATCTCATCATCATAACATGTTCCACGCTTATTGCATCTTCTATCGTCGCCATAGCAGGAATCATCGGCTGGGTGGGCCTTGTTGTTCCGCACCTGTGCAGGATGCTCGTCGGGGCCGACCACAACAAGCTGATTCCCGCCTCGGCATTGATGGGATCGGTGTACATGCTTGTGGTAGATGATCTTGCCAGAATCATTGCAGGACAGGAAATCCCCCTGGGTATTGTAACTGCAATCATCGGCGCACCGTTTTTTGCATACCTGCTCAAACGATCCCAGGGAGACAGCCTGTAAGGAGGTACTTCAATGAATGTTCGGCGTAAAATAGTATGTTGTATATTTGCTGCCCTGTTTTTTATCAGCACTCAGCTCGATGCACGGGTTGTGACAGACATGACGGGCAGAAAAGTAACCGTACCTGAAAAGATAACACGAATCGCATCACCGTACCGCATTGCAACGGAAATGCTCCTGGCTCTCGGTGTTGCTGAGAAGATCATCGGGGTATCCACCATGCCGACACGAGCCACCCAGGTGTTCTATCCGGAGCTTGCACATGCCGGTATTGCAGATCGACACTCAAGCGTGGAGGAAATCCTGAAGATGAATCCTGATGTCGTATTCAATTCTCCCGGCCCCCTCGTGGAACGGCTCGAAGATGCAGGAATCGCTGTCTTCTGTATTGTCGTGGAAAATCCTGATACGATGCTCGAGGGGCTGTTCACCATTGCAGAGGTCCTCGATAAAAAAGACAAAGCCGTCGACATCGCCAACTATTACAAGCAAAAGCTTGCCTACATATCAGCGCAGACATCGCAGATATCCCCGAAAAAGAAGGCCTATATCATCGGGCCAAGTACGCTCACCACAATCGGTGGAGATTTTTACCAGCACCACATCATCGAACTTGCCGGGGGGATCAATGTTTCCCGTGACCTGCGGGGGGGCTGGGTTCCCGTCTCCCGGGAACACCTCGTTGCCTGGGATCCTGATATCATGGTAACAATACCGTATTATCGGGCGGTCAAACGCACTGACATCCTTGAAGACAAAGGACTCTCTACAGTGAAGGCCATAAAGAATGGTCAAGTATATGAATTCCCCTCGTATATCGATGCATGGGATCTGCCGTCACCGGAATCCATCCTCGGGATCATGTGGCTTGCAAACACCCTCTACCCTGACAAGGTAAACTTCGACATGAAAGCTCAGGCCAGAGAATTCTATATGCGCTTCTACGGACAATATCCCGTGGAAATAGACCTGGGAAATGGAGCCGGGTTATAATGCTCATTCTCACAGGAGAGAGGGGCTGCGGTAAATCATTACTGCTCAAAGAAATAATCTTGGGCCATAGTGTCCCTGCACAGGGATTCTTGAGCCTGAAGGAAGTGAACGACGGTATCGTTACCGGTATTCATCTGCTCCTTCTGCCTGATCAAGAAGTTGTTCCCATGGCAACAACCACACCGATAACAACCGAGGCGAGCACATCACGGTTTTACTTCTACCCGGATGTTTTCCCTCGAGTAAACAGTTGCTTCGAAAGACTGGATGAAGATCTTCCCTTTGTATTTGATGAATTCGGGATTCTCGAAATGCGTCAAAAGGGTCATTACCCGATCTTTGAAGAGCTCCAAAGATCGTCTCATAAAACGCTGATGGTGGTACGCCTGGAAATCCTCGATGATTTCATGTCCGTATTTTGTCCGCATGCTCACTATGAGGTGCTTGATCTGACAACTCTTGATCGAACGCACATAGCCCGGAGTATCCTGGACTTCCTCACAGACACTGTCGTACGTAATCATGGTTGACAGGCATATACCTTTTATCAGAAAATAACCCTGTTAAATGACATCGGAGGTATGACATGGAACAAAACGTAGGATTTCTTGACAGGATAAGCAGACTCGTCGTGGCAACCGCTCTCATATATGTCTTGTTAAAAAACGGAAAAGTGAGCTTCCTGACGGTCGTTACGCTCGTTACAAGCGGCGTATTGCTCGCCAGCGCGGCATCGGGCTACTGTTCCTTGTATACCCACCTGGGAGTAAGCACGAGCGGCAAGATATAACCTTCTCTTCCGTCACAGGGATATCCTTTTAGCGGTTCTTCCCGTACCTCTCGTGAGATAATACCCAGTCAAGAGAAGATATTGCCCCGGCAAGTGAAATCTCGCCTGCCCCGGCAACTGCGGTAACGATCTCTGCAAACTTCAGCGCCTTGCCCGGACCGTAACAGCCGAGGATTTCCAGACATTCTCTCTGTGTGGGGAGGCTTGTCCCGCCGCCATGGGTGGCAACGATCAATGAAGGCAGTGTCAGAGAACCGTACAGATCACCCTCGGGGGTAACCTCGATATAGAGCATGCCGACAGAAGACTCTGCCACGTTGGCGACATCCTGTCCTGTAGCGATGAACATGGCTGCGATCGCGTTGGCAGCGTGAGCGCCGTTGTTATTAGCCCCAGCCATAAATGCTCCGAGACCTGCCATCCTGCTTTGCTGACACAGCGTTTCCGGATCAACCCTCAGGTGCTGGATCACCAGATCTCTCTTTAAGGTGATCTCTGCAGTTACCCTTTTCCCTCGGGTCTTCAGGATATTGAGCTGCGAGGCCTTTTTGTCGGTGGCCAGGTTCGATTCCATGAAGAAGTGCTGAATACCCTTATACTCGGCCAGAATCCAACTGCACGCTGCAAAGGTCGCCATACTTACCATGTTCTGCCCTGCAGCATCTCCGGTAAAATAGTTGAATCGCAGGTATAAGAACTTGCTCGTCAGATACTTTTCAATGTCGAGAAGCTTGGCAACTTTTGATGTTGCCTCAGCATGCATGCGGATCTCCCCCATATTCTCGTCTATCCATTGAGCAAAATCCCTGGCCTGCCTGGATGATTCAAAGATGAAAACAGGTGCGCGCTGCATCCGGTCATCCTGCACGGTGGTAGTTACGCCCCCACACATATTGATCATCTTGATCCCTCGATTATACGAAGCCACCAGGGTCCCTTCACTGGTGGACAGAGGGATCAGGAACTCGCCATTTGCATATTCTCCGTTGATTTTCAAAGGACCGGCAAAGGCCAATGGCACCTGGGTTACCCCAGTGAAATTTTCGATATTCCCCCTCGTCTGTCTCGGATCGAAAGAGTACTTATTGATATGCTCGACTTCAATCCCACTATATTCCTGAACAAAATCGAGTCTTTTTTTGATAATTTCCGGTTCATAATTCGCTTCTTTATCCCAGGGCAGTGTGGCCTGCCGCATCCAGCGTTCGGTTATGGTATCGGTAACCTCCAAGATCACCTCTCCAAAGGGATCTGCAATAAATGCAACCCTGATTTCATGCTCTCCCATGTCCAACGAATCGGAGCAGACATTAAATTTCAGATCATGCGCCAAAGGGAAGGGTATGTAGTGCTCTTCATCAATTGCTGTAATACAAACTGATTTATCACCTATCTTGATAAAAACCTTATCCGGACTCACCTTCGTTCCATCGATTTCCACCGCAAGGACTCCCCGAACATTAGCATCGCACATTGGGTTCTTCAGCGAAAAAACAATCCCGTCTTCAACATTTTTCAAACTGCCGATGGTATACATGTGCTCAAGAATCATAGCTGGTATTTCCAGAGGGTTATTCGCCATTCCTCGACTGATGGAGATTATCTTCTTATCTATTGTGCTCATCCTCTTCTATCCTCTCCTGATTGTTGTGACATATATTTCAGTTCACATTACAAAATTGCAGCACCAAGTCCTATTCACAGAGCATGCCATGTTTTCCATGAGATCATAGAGCGTATAAATCAGGCACATACCCGCGTGCGTCCCGTATACCCATATGGATTTACTGATAAATATATCTGGTTATATTTTAAGGCGCTTTTCCGGCATCCTGCTTTTTCAGAATAAGGCATGGAAATATTTTACACAATATGGGCAAGTTTTTAGCTTGGCCAGAAAAATATGAAGGAACCAAAGGCCTTATGCTACCTCTGAATGTGCCTGTCTGCAGACTTGCAACTCGATCCATCCATGGACCTCGCCGACGTGAAAAACGAAGCGTGAACTCAGGCCATACGACAATGCCGCTTGACTTTGTTACTTTGTGCCTGAGATCATGAGCTGACCAGTCAGACCTCACATCTGCCTGATATAACTATAAATATAATCAAAGCCGGACCAGACTGTGAAGAAGAGCGCAATCCACAGGAAGAATTCCCCTGCGAGCTGAAACTGAATGCCAAGAATGGGATAGTGGATGAGCAGGGGGATGAGGGCTGCACATTGAAATGCCGTCTTATATTTCCCGAGCCAGTTGGCTGCGATAATGATGTGTTTCTCCGATGCGATACTCCTCAGTCCGGTTACTGCGAGCTCTCTTCCGATAATGACCGCAGCGATCCATGCCGGCACCCTGCCCACAGGGATGAGCATGATCATGACCGATGCAATGAGGAGTTTGTCTGCAAGGGGGTCGAGAAGTTTGCCCAGATCTGATTCCATATGATACTTTCGGGCAAAGTAACCGTCGAGGTAGTCGGTGATCGTTGCGGCAATGAACAACGCAGCTGCGGTGACAGAGGGTACGACCCCGTCAATAATGAGCAGTATGACAATGACCGGCACCACAACGATGCGCGATATGGTCAATGCATTCGCCAAGTTCATCCCGGATCATTTCCTCCCTCCATTGATAATTGCAAGTACACTCTTAACATACTCTTTTGTCTCTTGGTAGGGCGGAATTCCGCCATAGGTATCAACGATTGTCGGTCCTGCATTATACGCAGCAAGCGCCTTCATCATGTCCCCCTGGTACCTCCTGAGGAGTCGTGAAAAATACTTTGTCCCGGCGGTTATATTCTGGACAGGGTCCCATGGATTGCTGATCCCCATGGCCGAGGCTGTCTCGGGCATAAGCTGCATGAGCCCCATCGCCCCTTTCGATGAAAGTGCCCGGGGATTGTAGCCCGATTCCACCTGAACAATACTTTTTATCACCTCAGGATCCATACCCTGGTGGCTGGCAATATCCGATATAAGCTGCTCATAGTGTGCCTTTTGCTGACGCCGGGGCTTTTCCCGGTAGTAAACATCCCATTGTCCCCCTTGTGGACAATTGGAAAACGAACGAGTTCCATCGCTCTGGCGCTTCACATAGATATCTGCATACACGGGTGCTGTCATGACAAGGAAAAGGATCACAGAGCATATGAACACGATACTATTGCGCCTGGAAAAATCACCCTTTGATATACCATCCCAGTGCTTCATATCAGCCTTATCGTCATTCTCCTCTTTTAATTCAATCAAATGAAAGGGTCCATGGTATGAACCCTCTGGGCTTGTGCCCATCGACCCTTTTGCTTAAGCCAGCTTAACCAAACGTCTTTCTCTTCTCCACATCTCCTGCAACGTGTCCGGCGAAGCCAAAAAACCAAGACTGAAGTGGACTGACGGATTGAACGTGCACATACAGCAACACGAAATCCTCCTCATACAGCGACTCCTCCGGCGAGGAGCGTACATCATCAAATTTTTGGCCAGCGATTGTTGTTTCGAACCTGCCCGTTTTCGGGAACAACAGCCTTTATCACCCGTTTTCGAGCGAGAAGTACCCGAATTCTCGTACCTTTTCCCACAGAGCTCTGTACGGTAATAAACCCCCCGTGCTCTTCAATGATCATGTAGACCTTTGAAAGTCCCAGGCCTGCACCTCGCACTTTCGAGGTGTAAAAGGGGTTGAAAATATCCTTTATGTCTTCGTCGGGTATGCCCCTGCCCGTATCAATGACATCAACGATCAGATAGTGGGGATGGAGGCTCACATTGACTTCAATATTCCCTTTGCCCTCCATGGATTCACATGCATTGACAAACAGATGCCAGAAGGCCTCCACCAGGTAGTTGTGATCGGCTTCTATCTGGTCGATCACCTCAGGCACATTCACCTCATAGGCTACCCCGCTGAACCTGCCGGAACCGAATGTCTTGATAAGGGCTTCATCAATGACATCCTCTATACTGGTTGTGGAAAAATTAGGCCGGTGAATCTTGGTATAATTAACATACTCCTCGATATCCATGATCATGGCTTCAAGCCGCTTTACGTCTTCGATGATATACTCTACATATACCCGCTCATTGGAGTCTGCGCCAACGGAATTGCCGAGCCTTCGGGAGAACCCTCCCAACGAGGTCAGAGAATTCCTGATCTCATGGGCGACACCCTCCACCACTTTGCCGAGTGATGCGAGCTTTTCGGCATTGATGATCTGTCTTCTCATCATTTCAATATCTGTCAGGTCTCTTACAACAAGGACAATACCTCCGGCATACTTCTCACTCCTCAGCGCGGAAGCGGTCAGCAGGCCTGAGAAAATACTGCCGTCTGCCTTTCTAAACGCATATTCGTTTTCAAAATTATCTATCCCGCCTGAGAGAGCCTGGTTAATATCGGCAAAGATATCCACCGACGGATCCGGTATGATCACATCCACGGGTTTGTTCTTCATCTCTTCCAACTCGCCCCAGAATTTTCTTGCCATGTAATTCATAAACTGGATCGTTCCACGTCTGTCTATGGTGACCACCGCCTCACCCATGGTCTCGGTTATGGTTACCATGTAGTCTTTATATGCGTCACCACGGGCCTTCAGACGGATATTTTCCATCAGGATTTCATGATCTTTTACCTGCTTATTGGCGATATGAACCAGATCGGGCAGGGAGATCGGTTTTGAAATATAGTCATTCGCCCCTGCCTTCATTGCCTTTACGGCTATGTCCTCTGACCCCTCACCAGTGATAAAGACCACGGCGGCATGTTCGTCTCTTTTTTTAATTTCCTTGAGCGCATCAATGCCGTCCATCTCCGGCATGCGATAATCGAGAAACATCAGATCGGGCTTGGTTTGGGTAAAGACGTCGATCGCCTCCTGACCGTCATATGCCTGGATGACATCAAAACCGTATTCGGACAAGGTTCG
>CAYRCP010000080.1:0-7963 GCA_964422755.1 uncultured Bacteriovoracaceae bacterium
GCTCATCCATGAAAAGGGATTCAACAACACCGGCCTGCAGGAAATACTGCGTGAGGCAGGCGTTCCCAAGGGCTCCTTCTATTTTTACTTCAAAAACAAGGAGGATTTCGGGCTCCAGGTTACTGACTGGTTTGCTTCGTTCATTCTCCACATGGCTGATAAATATCTCTGTGATACCGGGCTGCCGCCCCTGTCACGGCTGGAGAGATTCTTCGACTTCTATCTGCAGCACTTTGAGAACATGAATCTGCGCTGCGGGTGCCCCATCGGCAACCTGATGCAGGAGATGAGCGATTTGAGCGAGCCGTTCCGCGAAAAGATCTCCACCATATACGATAAAATATGTTCCCTGATACAAACGTGCATTGCCGATGCCCAGCAAACAGGCGATATCTCACCTCATATCGATGCCTTTGAAGCCGCGCAGTATATATTCGACAGTTGGGAAGGGGCTGTGATGCACATGAAGCTTGCCAAGAGCACCTATCCGCTCATCACGTTCAAGAAAATACTCTTTGCAACGCTGCTGAACCACCATGTTCAGCCGGATGCTTAGTAAATTTAGAATACATACATGACACGTACAGGGGAGGGAAACAATGGGGCAGTGGCATAAAACAGGGTGTGTTCTCTGTGCACAAAACTGCGGGCTCGAGGTTCTGGTAGAGGACAACCGCATGGTCAAGGTCAGACCGGACAAATCAAATCTGCGCAGCCGGGGATATGCCTGTCGCAAGGGCTTGAACGTGATTTACCACCAGTACCCTGCAGACAGGATAACCGAACCCTTGAAGCGGGTGGGGGATACCTTCGAACCCATTTCCTGGGAGATGGCCATGGATGAAATAGCAGAGAAAATGAAAGGCCTGGTGAAAACACATGGCCCGAGATGCCTTGCCTACATGGGTGCCAGTTCCCAGGCTGGTCATTTTGAAGCCGCTTTCGGCCTGTCAATCTTAAAGGCTATGGGATCTCAAAATTTTTATTCATCAGCCGGTCAGGAATTCTCCAGCAGTTGGTGGCTCTTCGGACGCATGCTGGGCAAGCAGTATAACGTTGCGGGCGCGGACGAGAGTGCCAGTGAAATGCTTATTGGCTGGGGGTGGAACGGCATGGAAAGCCACCAGATGCCCCGGGCGCCGATAGTACTCAGAGAGTTCAGCAAAGATCCGGATAAAATACTGGTGGTCATTGACCCGAGAAAGAGTGAAACCGCTGCCATTGCCAATATGCACCTCCCGGTCCGGCCCGGCACCGATGCGCTGCTGCTCAAGGCAATGATTTCCATTATTGTCGATCAGGGATGGGAAAACACAGAGTATCTGAACACCTTTGTTGAAGGATGGGAAACGATCCGCCCCTGGTTTGAACATTTTGACGCACACGCAGCCATAGCGGTGTGCGAACTGGACTATGACCAGGTTGTTGAACTGTGCCGCCTCATGACCACAAAGCGCTGGTGCATACATCCGGACCTGGGCATTTACATGGGTCGAAAGAGCGTCCTGAACTCCTACCTGATGAATATTCTCGGTGCGGTTTGCGGCATTTTCTGCGTACGCGGCGGCAATGTCATTCCCGGCATGTTTATGCCCCTGGGTTATCACGCGGATGAACGAAATCCCAAAACATGGCGCACCGTCATCACCAACATGCCGCCGGCAGCCGCAGGGGCTTTCCCCCCTGCAGTCATGCCCGAAGAAATACTGAACGACCACCCGGATCGTCTGCGCGCGGTATATGTCAGTGCCTGCAACCCGCTGCGGGCATACCCCGACACCACGGCCTATGAAAAAGCATTCGCCAAGCTCGATCTGCTGGTGGTCAATGATATCGTTATGAGTGAGACCGCCCGGCTGGCGCATTATGTCCTCCCCTGCCGCACGTACTATGAATCCTGGGACGGGACGTTCTTTCCGTGGACATTCCCGAAAGTGTTTTTCCAGATGCGGCGCCCGATAGTTCCGCCGCCGGGAACATGCCTGGAAGCATCTCAGATTTTTACTCTGCTGGCAGACAAACTGGGCTTGATCCCTCAAATTCCGGATGAAGTGTATGAGGCTGCAAAGGATAACCGCATGAACTTTGGCGCAAAGCTCATGGAATGGGCGGCGAGTGAACCCAGCTCTCTGGCCGTCATGCCCTTTGTGCTGGCAAAGACCCTGGGGAGTGAATGGGACAGTGCCGCGTTAGCTGCCCTGTGGGGCCTGCTCATGACCGCGCCCAAAATGTTTCGAAAAAATGCCGCCCGAATCGGCTTCGAACCCGGCCTGGACCAGGGAGACAGGATCTTTCAGGCTCTGCTTGACACCCCGGAAGGACTCTGGGTGGGCGAAGTGGATCCAAAAGAAAATTTTCAATCAATCAAAACACCTTCAGGCAAGATTGAGGTCTATGTCCCCGAACTTGAAGCAGACACAAAAGCTCTCAATGCTGCCAGTGAAGCAAAAGACCTTCAACTGCCGGATGAATACCCTCTGATACTGAATGCGGGCAGGCATACCAGGTATAATATCAACACGCTGATGCGCAACCCTGAGTGGAACAAGGGCAAACGGGCCTGCACTGTCTCTGTCAACCCGGCAGATGCGCACTCGATGGGGTTAAGCGATGCACAACAGGTAAGAGTTACCACTGAAGCCGGCAGCGAAGTGGGCGAACTGCAGGTATCGGAGGAGATCCGCAAGGGAACGGTGCTCATACCCCATGGATTCGGCCTGATATATGACGGCAGCGTCTATGGAATCAACGTCAATCGCCTGACCAAGAACACCCACCGGGATCCTCTTGGCACGCCATTGCACAGGTTCGTGCCGTGCCGGATCGAGGCAGTGGAGGAGACATGGGACTCTTAAACTGAGGAAGCATAAACTTGTTTTATATAAAATAGTTAAATGAGATAATCCGGTCAAAGGAGGAATGCAATGCAATCTGATGCAGTAAATTTAAAGAGGGCTTCTTTAGCAGACACAACAATCATGATACTCGTGCTTGGTTCACTATGGGGATTCTCCGAGGTCGTCCTCAGCAACGCGATTCAGGCATCCGGTATTGCCTTTCGGGCAGGTATACTCGCCGGCATCGGTATGGGGATCATGGGAATCGCTCTCGGTTTCAACAGGAAGGTGCTCCCGCTGATCGGGATCGCCCTGGTAACCATTCTGGCAAAACAGCTTGTAGTTCCTGTTCTGCAGTGTTCTGTACTCTGTAAGGCAAACTCCTGTGCTGCTGTATTCCTGCAGGGTGGAGCGCTGTGTGGTGTCGCCGCAATTGCAGGGCAAAAATTACACAGCGCTCAACCGGCACGGTTCATCACCCCGATATCGGCAGCGCTTGTCTCTGCCGGAGCTTTTTACTTCATCGGCATGGGACTTGCCCCCTGCCCTTATCTTCTCTCCTTCAACCACTCCGGCGGACTGTTGTCTTTCATGGCCATAGAAGGCCTTGCCTGGGCAGCCTTTTCAACGATTTTCTTTCCCGCAGGGTATACAATCGGTTTAGTACTAAAAAACACCATACCAGAAATGAAAACCGCGAAACCGGTTACATACTATATCACTGCAGTAACCGCCCTTATATGCTGCTACACAGCTATAACCATTTCCATCATGAATAGCAGCATCTGAGGGTCATGGTGCTCTTTCAGGTATTATTTTGACTTAACATATCAAGACGAGGTGAATACATGAATATCGGACCATACTCTTTCGAAGAATATATTGATAAAGTGAGATCATTCCACGGCAGCATTGCACCGGGTATGCTCGCAGGCGGCATTATGGTGGATATTGCGCAGAACAACCTCCCTGAAGGTGAGCTTTTCGATGTCATCTGCGAAAGCGGTCACTGCCTGCCCGATGCAGTGCAGCTCCTGACCCCCTGCACCATCGGCAACGGCTGGCTCAAGATTGTGAATACCAGCCGCTATGCCCTGACCTTCTACAACAAATATAGTGGAGACGGCATCAGGGTGTATCTCGACGCGGACAAACTTTCCGCCTGGCCGGAAGTCAGAAGCTGGTTTTTAAGAGAAAAGCCCAAACATGAGCAGAGCCTGGAGGGTATTATCCGGGAATTCAAAGAGGCAGGTCCTGAGCTGTTTGGCACCAGACTGGTGCAGGTCAAACCGGAATACGTTCTCAATAAAAAGAAAAAGAAACCACCTATCGCAATCTGTCCTTCCTGCAAAGAGGCATACAGCTCGGACCTCGGTGATATCTGCCCTGCCTGTCAGGGAAAAACGCCATACAAGGTTGCACCGTAACGTCTTATTGCATCTCATTCAATCAACTTGATTTTCTCCTTTCCGGCTTTATTCTTGAAAGCACCACATGTAGAGAAAGGCAGAACGAGCCCGACAGCTCATGACCTCAGGCAGAACAAGACATCGGGTTCCAGATCCCAGGCAGAAGGCAGAAGGTAAAAACATTTCGAATATCGTACTGCGGATTTTTAAGTTTAAAAATATGAAATTCTGGAAAAAATCTCTGTTAAAGGAGGTCGAATTATGGCTGCTCCCGGCGAAGAGGTCGCTGATTTTACCCTGAAGGACCAGCACGGGAAGGACTTCAAACTCTCTGACTTTACCGGCAAAAAGGTGCTGCTGTCGTTCCACGCCCTGGCATGGACCGGTTTGTGAGCACAACAGATGAGTTCGCTGGAAGCGAACTATGCAGCATTTGAGGATCTCGGCATGGTTGCCGCAGGCATCAGTGTAGACAGTGTACCCTGCAAGTATGCCTGGGCAGAATCTCTCGGCATCGAACACATCCGGCTGCTTTCGGACTTCTGGCCACATGGAGACCTTGCCAGGACATTGGGCGTCTTCCTGGAAGATGGCGGCGTCTCCGGGCGGGCAATCATCGTCATCGACGGTAATGGTATCATCATCTTCTTTAAAACCTACCCAATCTACGAACTCCCCGATATCGAGGAAGTGATCGACTTTCTGAGAAGCACGTAGGGTTGAAGAAAGGGTATAAGGTTTAAGGTATAGGGCTCAAGGATTTCGAAGTTCGAATTTCGGATTACGAATTTAAGAATCGAAAAAGATTAGATATAAAGCACAAAGATTATGGTAAAAATAAAAGGGTTGAATAGGCCCTGGACATAGGTACCAGTTTCAAATAAAAATACTCGCGCCTGCAAGGCGCTCCTACACTTTGGCCCTCTGGCCCTTTGTATCTTTGGCCCTTGGATCGCGAGCTTCCCCGCTAAAATCTTTTCCTTTGTGCCTTTGTGCCTGAGATCCCGAACTGCCTTGCAATAAAAAACTTTGTGCCTTCGCGCCTGAGATCTTGTTCCCCAAGTCTTGTCCTGCCTTCTGCCTATTCTTTGAACTTCTCCACCAGCCCCCGGAGGTTGTCGAGGTCGATCGCCCGCTGATACAGGGGGGAAGCGTCTGTCTCGTATGCAGGCAGCGTATCTCCGAACACGGGGAGTTCCGTATTGACAGAAAATATCCCCAGGGGGAATTTCCCGGTCTCGGTGGCCTTGTGGAAGGCGGCCTCCCGGTCAGAGGGATCATGGGAATCATCGAGGTAATAGGTGTTTTCCTTGTACCACTGATAGGTATTGACCCTGTTGAACGATACACAGGGCTGGAAGATATCCACCAGGGCATATCCCTTGTGGGTGATCGCTGTCTTCAGGATTTCTTTTGTCTGCTCCACATCTGAGGCAAAACAGCGCGCCACGAACGAGGCATTCAGTGCTATGGCCACAGCTATGGGGTTGAACGGCTCGTTGTTTACCCCGAGTGTCTGAATCGGCGTTACAAACCCCCTCCTGCTCGTAGGAGATGCCTGGCCCTTGGTCAGGCCATAGACCATATTGTTGTGCACAATATTGGTGATATCCGGATTTCTCCTGATGGCATGGATAAAGTGGTTTCCGCCCTCCCCGTACATGCAACCGTCCCCGCTTTGGGCAATCACGGTAAGATTTCTGTTTGTCGCCTTGATCGCGGTGGCAACCGGCAGGCTCCTGCCATGAAGACCGTTGAAGTAGTGCACATTCACATACTGGGGGGTCTTGGCCGCCTGTCCGATACCGGAGACGAACACCGTGTTATTAACGTTTAGATCGAGTTCGGTAAGGGCAGCCTTGAGTGCCTCCAGGAGCTTGAAATTGCCGCACCCAGGACACCAGGCAATATCGATGGCGTGATCGAACTCAAAACCTGCGCTCATGAGAGCTCTCCTTTGCAGCATGCTTTCAGGGCATCGGCCACATCTTCGGGCATGAAGGGCATTCCATCATACTTCAGGATCTTTTCATCGAAGCCAATACCGGTGAGGAGTTGTATCAGTTTGCCGAACTGGCCGGTGGCATTGCTTTCAACAATGATCTTTTTGCGTGCCCTGCCCAGATAGCCTGCCGTCTCTGCAGCCAGGGGATATACCTGTGAAAAATGCAGGAACGCGACATCGTCCCTGCCGAGGATCTCCAGCGCCTCTATCACCGCATGGTACGTGGACCCCCAGCCCACAACGAGATACTTGTAGTCCTGCGGCCCCACAAGCTTTGGCGCAAGGATCTCGCCCTTTAAGGCATCGAGCTTCCTCAGCCTTTTATCAACCATACCGGTCCTCACACAAGCGTCTTCCGTAATAAAACCGTCCTCGTCGTGTTCGTCGCTGTCGACCCTTACCCTGCCATCTCCGAACCCGGGGATGCCCCGCGGCGATACACCGCTTTCCGTGAGTGCATAGCGCTTATAGTCACGATCTGTCTGTACGATATAGTGCTGATCAAGCACTATCGATACATCCAGGTCAGTCACATTATACTTCGATTCGAGGAAAAACTGGTCTGTCAGGATGAACACCGGCACCTGGTATTTGCCGGCAAGATAAAATGCCTGTCTGGTAAGGAAAAATCCCTGCTCAATGCTCCCGGGTGCCAGGATAACCCGGGGAAAATCCCCGTGCCCGGCATACAGGACGAGTTCGAGATCCCCCTGTTCCGTGCGTGTCGGCAGTCCGGTGGCAGGTCCCGGGCGCTGCCCCAAGTGGACCACCAGGGGGGATTCGATACACCCGGCAAGGCTCACCCCCTCGGTCATGAGGGCAAATCCGCCGCCCGAGGTGGTAACAAGCCCCCTTCCCCCGGCATACCATGAACCTATCACCATGTTGATGGCGCTTATCTCGTCTTCTGCCTGTTCTACCACAATGCCGAATTCTTTTGCCTTGTTTGCAAAAAACCCCAGCACGGCTGTGGAGGGAGACATGGGGTAGGAAGAAACAAAGCTGCACCCGCCGGCAAGCCCACCTAAACCTATTGCATCGATACCGTTCAGCAACAGATCAGACTTGACGCGTTCAGACCGCTCGATCGAGATTGACGCCTGCCCCGGCTTCACCAGATGTTTGCCTGCTTCATATCCCAGGGCTGCGGCATCGAGGTTTTTCTGAAGGCGCTTTTCATCGCTGCGGGAAAAGAATTTTATTATTTCCTCATCCATGAGGTGCTTATCCACGTAGAACAATCCGGCAAACACTCCCAGCATGATCACGTTTGCATATACAGCCCCCCCAGCCTTGTCCGACAGGTCCTTCAAAGGGATCTCCAGGACAGGATAGCCTTGTTCCAGGAACCTCTCCTCGATGAATTCCAGCGGCCCCAGTATCACGGTGTTGTGAGTTATCCTCTCGTGAAACCTCTCGGTAGCGCCCTCGTGCATAGGGACAAAGATGTCTATCTTCTTTGTATACGCAGCAACACTGTGGGACGAGACCCGTATCTGTGTAGAGTTGTTCCCCCCGCGTATGCGGGACATGAATTCGCTGTAGGAGTACACGTTGTAGCCGAAAAGCTTGAAAGTCTTCATCATGAGCGTTTCAAGGGTCTGCAGCCCCTGACCGGCCTGCCCGGAAAGCACAATAGAGAAATCGCTCCTTGGTTTAAAGACCATAACATTTCTAAAAGTAATGAGCAGGCAGACAGAGTCAACACAGGG
>CAYRCP010000081.1:0-7958 GCA_964422755.1 uncultured Bacteriovoracaceae bacterium
GGACCATTTGTTCTGATTGATATCCCCTAGAACCATCTCAGGAGAAAAGACAGGGTGTCCCGAAGATTATGGCGATGTACGATGTTATCGAGGAAGCCGTTTGCCAGGAGATTTTTTGCATCCTGAAAATCCGGCGGCAGTGCACAATTGATGGTTGCTTCGATCACCCGCGGTCCGGCAAAGCCGATACGTGCGCCGGGTTCGGCAAGCATGATATCTGCCAGGGACGCAAAACTCGCACTCACACCACCGGTTGTAGGATCGGTAAAAACGGTTATCATGGGCACGTCTTTTGTCAGGTTTCGTGCATGTGCGGTCCGCAGCATCTGGAACAGTCCCCAGATCCCTTCCTGTATCCTGACCCCGCCCGATGCACAAAACACGATGAAGGGAACACCTTGAGCCTGGGCAAATTTCATAAGTTCTATGATGTACTGCCCCAGATAACCACCCATGGTGCCGCCCTTAAAGAAAAAGTCCATAACACCGAGTACGCACTTCTGCCCATTGATGGCAGCTGTTCCGCCGCAGATTGCATCATCGATGAGTGGAGAACGATCATCAACAACCGACTCACCCAGGTCCAACGGAACAAAACTGTCCTTATCGCATACAAGGTCTATCCGCTGTGAAGCCTTGAGCCTGAAATGAAACCCACAGTGATGGCAGACCATCATATTCTTCTGGAGTTTTTTGGTTATTATGATCTCTGAACAGGATGGGCACTCGGTCCATCGTCCATCTTTCTTTGCTACATCCAGGACCTCGGTCAAAGCTCGAAAACCTCCCCGCCCCTTATGTAATCAACGCCGGATGGCAATTGCGCCACCACTTCGTCAAGATGCTTGGGCTTGATATGATATGCTATCACCTTTGTCAAAGATGATACAACGCCATCAAGCCCTTTTGCAACAAGTTCCGGCGTAAGATGTTTCGAAACCCTGGCTATTTCGGCCATTGAATCGGGGAACGAAACCTCCACAAACAAGGCGAGCAGGTCATCTCCAAGAGATTTCACAAGATCGAAAAGACGGTTATCGAAGCCCATATCTCCGCTGAAGAGGACATGCTTGTCCCCTTCGGAGATCACATAGCACACCGAGCCCTCGATATGGTCCACCGGGAATGCCTGTACCCGCAGGTCTCCTGCCTGAAAGCCTTCCTGCGGAACGGGGCGCAGCTTGAGAAAATCTTCTTCAATATGTAATTGATTCAGCTCCGGCCATACAAGACCGTTGAATATATGCTTTTTGAGAGCTTCGAGCGTGGGTGTGCTCCCCCAGATCGTAACCCCCTTGGCTTTGTTCGTATACAAGGTGTCTACGATAAACGGGAGTTCTTTAATGTGATCGATGTGCGTATGGGTAATGAGAATATTGCGGATCTCTCCTACGGATTCTTCGTCAAGGACTGAAGATGCAGACCCGGCATCAACGAGCAGGCTGTGATTAACCAGGATACTCGCGGTGTTGAATCCTCTCATAACTGCTCCGCTGCAGCCAAGAATTTCTATTTTCATATTAATAAGCCCTTCAACTGTCTCTTTCCTGAACATCTCGGTGCATGTAAAATCATCCTATTTGATCGGTATTTGGTGTTCTAAACTGAAATGATTTAAGGATCATCTTTCCATCAAAGAACTCCACCGTCCCCGTCATATCGAGCGGTGAAGGTTCTATGCCCCTGTTTTTTACAAAATCCCGGGGCAGACCTACCCGGTCACCTTCTTGACAATCGCACTTACCCCCTGCGACTTATCCCTGGGACACACCAGTATTGCATCCTTTCCTTCAATCACCACCAGGTCTTTGGCCCCCATGACCACGATCTTTTTGCCTGTTGAGAACACCACGCTGCCACTCGATTCCTCTAAAACCACATCTCCGAGAACCACATTGGCATCTTCGTCATGATCGAGGACATTGCCTATGGCATCCCACGAACCGATATCATTCCAGCCAAACTCTGCAGGTATCACGGCAGCATTGCGGGTTTTCTCCATCACGGCGTAATCAATGGAAACAGAGGAGACCCGCTCATAGAACGCCGCGATTGCATCCCCGTCTTCCTTCATGGATGATCTCAGTGCCATCAGATCCTGATACATCCCGGGCATATGCTGCCTGAACTCGTCCAGAATCGTATCTACCCGCCACAAAAACATCCCGGCATTCCACAGGCAGCCTTTTTCGATATATTCAGCAGCCGTTTTGCTGTCGGGTTTTTCATGGAACGCAGTTACCCTGCACAGCCTGAGCCCCTCATGCTGCTTGAGTGCTCCACCGGGCGCGATGTATCCGTAGCCTGTCTCGGGATGATCCGGGATCATGCCAAGGGTTACCAGAAGTTCCGGATGGGCATTCAGGCCGTCCAGCCCGAATCTCACCGCACGCTCGAACTCTTCAGGATTATTGATGATATGATCGGACGGAAACACGACCATCACCCCATCCGGGTCAACAAGAGATATCTTTGCGGCAGCATACGCAATGCAGGGCGCCGTGTTGCGGCCCACCGGTTCGACAAGAATATTCTCTTTCGGCAGATCGGGCAGCTGTGAACACACGTTGTCTGCGATTGCGGTATTTACTACGACATACACATGTTCTTTCTCCGTCAGTCCTGCGGTTCTATCCACGGTAGCACGCAGAAGGCTCCTGTCCGAGCCGAATGAAAGCAGCTGTTTGGGCATGCCCGGTGTTGACAGGGGCCATAGGCGTTCGCCTTTTCCTCCAGCCATAATAACGACGTGTAAGGCCATATTTTCTCCAAATTGTTCCAATAAGTTATTGGTATATGTAATATAAGCAGACCTTCCCGGTCAACATGTCTTACTAGGGTTGCCGGTAACATCCATATATTTTCAGCCAGATTGCGCTGCTTCATCCCCTCTCGTCCATAAGACAAACAGAAGAGTTTTCGTAAAATCCATTGACATAATGATAAAGGTATCTTACACACTATCCCCACACGATGGAAAAGATTCTCTTTATTACAAAAGAATACCGGATAGCGATCACAAGGGTATTTGGTGCGGTTATTCTGTTCCTTATCCTGTTTTCCCATTATTCCTGGAAACCCGATATCTACGTAAACCTCGCGATAGAGTTTGTTGCCTTTCTGCTTATCCTGGTATGTACCTTCGGCAGACTCTGGGCACTCGCCTATATCAGCGGTCACAAGACAAAAGACCTCATTACGCAAGGTCCCTATTCCCTGGTAAGAAATCCGCTCTACCTGTTCAGCCTGATCGGTGCAATCGGGGTGAGCCTTGCATCCAAGAATATCCTGGTAGGAGCCCTGATCATTTTCATGTTTGTCATATACTACCCGTTTGTTATCAGGGCAGAGGAAGAACATCTGAAAGAGGTTCACGGGGAGCCTTTTGCCGAATATGCCAGTAAGACCCCGATGTTCATCCCGAATTTCAAAGGTTTTCATGAAGAACCATTCTATTCCATCGATGCCCGATTGTTCCGCAGGGCCTTTATCAGCGTGATGTGGTTCCCCCTGATATTTATGATCCTGCTGGTGATCGACCGGCTTCACGAATCAGGTATAATACCGGTTCTCTTTACCATCCCATAACTTGCATTGTACGCTATAAACCTATACTACTAAGATAGAACCACACACTATTATCTCAAGGAGGTTGACGATGTTTCCTGAGCATAGGCCTCGCCGCTTACGGCAGAATCCCACTATCAGAAGAATGGTACGTGAGACCCGCGTATCCGTGGATAACCTTATCTACCCGCTCTTTATCAAAGAAGGAACATCCATCTGCGAACCCATCAAAGCGATGCCGGGACAGAACCGGTATTCTCCCGATAACCTGAAAAACGTCATAAAAGACATCACATCCCTTGACATCCCGGCTGTCCTGCTCTTCGGCATACCCGACAAAAAAGATGCTTATGGCAGCGGGGCACATAAAAAGGACGGTATTGTCCAGCAGGCCATCAGGACGATAAAAGATGCGGCGCCTTCTCTCATGGTCATCACCGATGTGTGCCTGTGCGAATATACCAATCACGGTCACTGCGGGATATTGGACCAGAATAACAACGTGATCAATGACGACACCCTCGAGATCCTGGCAAAGGCTGCCCTGTCACATGCAAAAGCAGGTGCCGACATAGTTGCGCCTTCGGATATGATGGACGGACGGGTTGGTATAATCCGGGATACCCTTGACGAGAGCGGGTTTGAAAACCTTCCCATTCTCAGCTATTCCGTGAAGTATTCATCAGCATTTTACGGACCATTCCGCGAGGCAGCCGGGTCGACTCCGTCATTCGGCGACAGGAAAGCCTACCAGATGGACCCGGCGAATATGCGCGAGGCCATCAGAGAAGCCAGTCACGATGTGGAGGAAGGAGCGGATATGATCATGGTCAAACCCGCCCTGCCCTATCTCGATGTGATCAGGACCATCTCCGATGAGTTTGATGAACCGCTGTGCGCCTACCAGGTATCGGGAGAGTATGCCATGATAAAGGCTGCTGCTGAAAAAGGATGGATTGCAGAAGAGGCCTGTATGAAGGAAAGCATCCTGGCGATAAAAAGGGCCGGGGCCGATATGATCATTACCTATTTTGCCCCTGAACTGGCCAAGGTACTATGATGAATGCACCTTTTATCCTCGCGTGGGAACTCACCAGGGCCTGCAATCTCAACTGTCTCCACTGCAGGGCCTCTGCTTCGGATAAGGTCATGCCCGGCGAACTCACGACTCAGCAGGGATATTCTCTGCTCGATGAGGTGAGCAGACTCGGCACGAAGATGGTTATCCTCACCGGCGGCGAGCCCTTGCTTAGAGAGGATGTATTCGATCTTGCCAGCTATGGAACCTCCCTGGGTCTGAGAATGACCATGGCCGTCAATGGGGCACTGGTCACAAAAGAGATCGCCAGGAAGATGACAGCATCCGGCATAGTGCGCGTATCCGTAAGCATCGATGGCGTTACCAAAGAGGTACATGATACCTTCAGGGGCATGGATGGTGCCTTCGAGATGGCGCTGAGGGGGATTCGAATCCTTGTGGAAAACAAGGTGCCTGTCCAGATCAATACAACGGTGGCAGCCATGAATGTGTCTCAGATGGATGCCTTCCCTGCATTTATCAAGTCACTCGGTGCGGTTGCATGGCATGTTTTCTTTCTCGTACCCACCGGCAGGGGCGAATCTCTCGAAGCGGCCAAGATCAAGGAATATAGAGACATGCTCGATGCCTTTTATGAGGTATACAAACGCTCTGAAATCGAATGCAAGGCAACGTGCGCCCCGCAGTTCTACCGGCTTCTCGCGGAAAAGAACGAGACCGTGCACACAAAAGGATGTCTTGCCGGAGATGGTTTCGGGTTTGTATCATCAACCGGTGACGTACAGCCATGCGGCTTTCTTCAGATTCCATGCGGAAATATCAA
Source organism: uncultured Bacteriovoracaceae bacterium (assembly GCA_964422755.1). Lineage (GTDB taxonomy): Bacteria > Desulfobacterota > Desulfomonilia > UBA1062 > UBA1062 > DSAD01. Next base: position 5,430 of record CAYRCP010000081.1, read on the forward strand.
GGAGCAGACCTTTGAAGAGATCTGGTCGAAATCCTCCACCCTCGCGCAATTAAGGGATATCGACAGCCTCGAGGGCAAATGCAAGGCCTGTGCATATAACGCTGTCTGCGGCGGATGCAGAGCCAGGGCCTATGAACTGAAAGACTCCATCATGGCGGCAGACCCCATATGCTGGTATAAATAGGCTTAGGGCGATGGGCGTATATATGAAAAATGGATTCAGAATCCGGTATCCAGAATTCAGAATAAACCCTGTTTGCTGCACCAATAGCGGAATACTTTTTGATCGTTCGTTGTACCTGGCTATGCCAGCCAGGTAGTTGCAAAGAATGATTAAGAAGGTACAGGGTAAGGGATAATAAAAGACATGGACCGTGTGGACAAAAAGATTCTTACGCTCGTAAACAAATCACTGCCTGTGGATGAGAGGCCCTATGGAAAAATCGCCGAGACCCTCGGTATTGCAGAGCACGATGTGATCGAGCGCCTCAGGAACATGCGCGCGCAGGGCCTCATTCGCAGGATCGGAGCAGTCATCAACCCCAGGCGTATCGGCTGGCATTCCACGCTCTGCGCCGCTCAAATTCCCGATGAGAAGATGGCAGACTATGCCGACACCGTGAACTCCTACCCTGAAGTCACCCATAATTATATCCGTTCAGGAACCCCGAATTGCTGGTTTACCCTCATCACACCGGATGAAAAGGCGAGCCTGCGCATCATCGCTGAGATCGAACATAAACTCTCAGAAAAAGTACTCGATCTCCCCACGAAACGAATATTCAAGATCAAAGTGGCTTTTGATATCGAATGATCCCTTGAGGAAGCTAGCCCTTCCCCATAAGCTTAGAGAAAAGACCCTTTTTCGACTTTTGCGCCACCTTTCGCAACTCGTTCTCATATCCCATGGTGGTAAAATAGATAGCCCGGTCAAAGAACAGGACCACCCGGTTGTTGAACTCCAGGGCCTGCTGAAATTCATAGGATGTATCAAAAAAATGTTTTTCAAGTGTGTAGAGCCACAGGTGTCTCTTTATGAGCATGAGCGCCATAACCACTTCAGTCAGGGGGATGCCTTCCTTGAACCGTTTCTGGCCGAGCCTGGTATAATGGTTGTGTATCTCCCCCTTTGACTTGTCTTTGGAAAGCCATGAATCGAGCCTGCTGTACACATCGTAAACCCGCTCATACACAATATCCTCGTTGAGCTTTCTATAGTTCCTGGTTTCCTCTCTGCTGAGCAGGTCTTTACAAAGACGTTTGGTCAGTTCATCTGCATTGTCTTTGATCATTGATATCATGGTCTCGGAAATCATGAGTGAACCTCCATAATATTCTTAGTAGTCATTCAACTATATATTAAGCGAATGCACGACGATATACAACTCACGGTGAATGAGAAAAGCGCAATTCATGCCAGGTATCCCAGGCACATCGCACCTCTGCGAGCATGATATTTCACCCTTTGAGCATCTCCTCTTCATACCCCATGGTGGTAATATGAACAGCCCGGGCAAAACAAGGGCTATGAAGCATGGGGAAACAAATGAATCCTCTGAGCGCGAGGATAAAAACGAAAGAACTCCGGTATTTTCAGACGCCGGCTTTTCCCTCTTTCTGAAATTATTTTTCATCCGGAGACGGAATGAATCTGCCAGCATTGCTTGACACTGCTCTTATTCACCTTATTTTATTAAGAATATAAAATATATTTTGCTGCCGTGGGAGTTTATTGCCGCACGAAGGGGTGTAGGGGGTAGACAAGATGAATGGTCATGCAAACATGGGCACCATTGTTTCTGTCCGGGGCAGTGTCATCGATGCACTCTTTCCTGATCAGATCCCCCCCATATACAATGTTCTGAAGGGGGGAGACAAAAAAGAGATCGTTATCGAGGTGAACACCCACCTCGACGGCAAGACCGTGCGGGGAATCGCCTTGACACCGACGCAAGGTCTGGCCCGTGGTTCAGAGGTCATCGATACCGGCAGTCCGCTTCAGGTCCCTGTAGGAAAAGAGCTCATGGGGAGGGTTTTCAATGTATTCGGTGAACCCATCGACTTGAAGGAGCCGGTAAGGGGTGAACTGCGATCCATTCACCAGTCACCGGTGCCGTTGACGCAGCAGTCTACGGTATCTCAGATCTTCGAGACAGGGATAAAGGCCATAGACGTTCTCGCCCCGTTAGAGCGCGGCGGCAAGGCCGGCCTCTTTGGCGGAGCAGGGGTAGGAAAGACCGTTCTCATAACGGAGATGATCAACAATACCGTGAAGGGACATCAGGGGGTGAGTATCTTCTGCGGGATCGGTGAACGCTGCCGCGAGGGAGAAGAGCTCTACCGTGACATGCTCACCGCCGGGGTCATAGACAATACGGTCATGGTTTTCGGGCAGATGAACGAGTCGCCCGGGGCACGGTTCAGGGTCGGGCATGCTGCGCTCACCATGGCGGAATATTTTCGCGATGATGCCAGGCAGGATGTACTGCTCCTGATGGATAACATCTTTCGTTTTATCCAGGCCGGTTC
>CAYRCP010000082.1:0-7882 GCA_964422755.1 uncultured Bacteriovoracaceae bacterium
AGGCCGGGGAATATGCGAAGATTAAAGGAGCTCTGGCTGAATATAGATTATACAATGTTGTTGCCGAGACAGCGCAGGAGATTTTTTATGAGCGCAAAGGGATGTTTGTTGCTCCAAATGTAGATTTTTATTCAGGGTTTATTTACCAGCTCATGGGTATCCCAAAAGAGCTCTATACCCCAATCTTTGCCATGGCGAGGGTGGTGGGATGGTCTGCGCACAGGATCGAACAGATTATACAGAACAAGATCACGAGGCCGGCATATGTGACATCACTCTCGGCCGAGAACCCATACATTCCCCTGGCGGAAAGGAACAACAGAACCAATGCAGGCTAGGAACAGGGAAGATCCGTTGCCTGCATTCATCTTTGAGGTCAAAGACATGTAACTACTCACGTAGGAAGGCTGAAGCTGTTTAGGCTGAAGTAGCGCAAAAAAAGCACGTTTTCCCGCACGTTGGCGAAGAGGCAGCAAACCTTGGCATCAAACATGGCTTCAAGGTGCGCCGTGTTCTCGCTTTTCCTGACAGTCTTCAGCAGCCCATAGGCATTTCTTTCAGGGCACCTACCTGCCTGAGTAGTTACAAAGACAAAGGAGTATTGACGTGCGGAACGTGCGGTGTGCCCGGTAATCGGATATGTTCATCAGCTAAAATATCTCCCGAAGTTTCAGAGCTCGTCAATGCACCACCTTTCCTGAGATCCCTGTTTCCACATGGCTCACGGTTGCTCCTGCTGTTGCCGGGGATTATCTTTAACTGCAGGATATCGAAACAGCAGGATGCTGTTCGAACACAGGGTCTCGGGAGGGGTGCATGAATCTTGATCCGTTATTCAATCCGTCCACAGTGGCGGTTATCGGCGTATCCACAAGCAATGACCGACATCCGGCCAATGTCATCTTCAGTAAAAATCTTCATCGCTATCCGGTCAAGGTCTTTGCCGTGAATCCAAAAGGCGGGGTATTGGCAGGGGAGAAGGTTTATAGAAGTATCTCGGAGATTGAGGACACGGTGGATCTGGCGGTAATCGTTGCGCGGGCCGAGCTCGTAGGGGATATTCTCGATGAATGTATCGATGCAGGAGTGAGGTCCGGAGCCGTAATTTCCGGAGGGTTTGCCGAGGTCGGGAGAAATGACCTGCAGGAACGCCTGGTGGATCGTGCACAACAGGCAGAGTTCCCCTTTGTCGGTCCGAACTGCCTGGGCATCTATGTTCCCAACCTGGTGGACACCTTTTTCCTCCCCATAGAAAGGATGGTGAAGCCTGAAGAGGGCAACGTCGCATTCATCAGCCAGAGCGGCGGCATCCTGGTAGATCAGATGATCAAGTTCGCCCAGGAGCGGATTGGTCTTTCCAAGGCGGTGAGCATCGGGAATAAGGCAATAATAAAAGAACTGGATCTGTTGCGGTATTTTGCCCTGGATCCGAAAACCCAGGTCATAGCATTTTATGTGGAGGGCTTCGGCAAGGATGAAGGGCGAGAGTTTGTCCTGGAAGCCCGGAAATGCTCAAAGCCGGTTGTTGTCATGAAATCAGGCAAGAGCCCCATGGGGCAGGAAGCGGTATCAAGCCATACCGCATCCCTGGCCGGGGACTATGAGAGCTTTTCTGCAGTGCTTGCACAGCACGGTGTTGTGGAGGCTGCCAATGAGCTGGAACTGGTCTCGTTCTGTGAATCCTTGAGTGCATACGTAGAGCCCGTTGAGGCAGGGGTAGGGATTGTTACCGGCAGCGGCGGCCATGGTGCCATGGCGGTAGATGCCTGCTGGAAGAATGGGCTTGTAATCCCTTCTATCCCGCAGGACATGCAGGACCGGATCAAAGAAAACCTCACAGCAAGCGTGCAGAACATTGCCTCGATAAAAAACCCAATCGATCTCACCGGGAGCGGGATAGATGAGGATTTTGTCACCACAGCTTCGATGGTGTGTGCCATGGACGAGATCGGCTGTGTACTTGTCCTGCTGCTCCCTTATCTGCCGGGGATAACGTCTGATCTGGGATCCAAGTTGAGTGCAGTATCCATGCGGCAGGGAAAGCCGTTCATTGCCTATGTGCCCCATGTGGAGAAATACGACATGCTCATCGAGGGTTTTGAACTCAATGGCATCCCGGTCTCTCCATCAATCGAAGGGGCTGTTCTCATGGCCACTGCCCTGAGGAGGAACAAGCCATGGTAATAAACGAGATCAGGGATATTTTCTCTGCATCTGCACCGTGGGGCTGGGTATTGGAGCCCGATGCAAAGCGAGTGTTTTCGCTGGCAGGCTTTGATGTCCCCCGGTATGTTTTGGCCGGAACCGTGGATGAAGCTGCATCCTTTGCCGCCGTGATCGGATACCCCGTGGTTGCCAAGGTGGTTTCCCCGAAAGTCCTCCATAAGTCCGAGGTGAAAGGGGTTGTTGTGGGTATCGATTCCGAGGAAAAACTCTCCTTCGCGTTCGATCGGCTCAGAGAGATAGATGGTTTTTCCGGCATGCTGGTGGAAGAGATGATCATGGGAGGGGTTGAGCTCATCATCGGTGCAAAAATGGATGTGCAGTTCGGACCAATGGTCCTGCTGGGTTTCGGAGGCGTGGGCGTGGAGATTTATCGCGATATAAGCCTGAGAATGGCCCCGCTTGATGAGAAGGATGCCGCGGAAATGGTCAAGTCTCTCAAGGCCCATGAACTGCTGGAGGGATACCGGGGGGATGAGCCCATTGCCATGGATGTGCTGGTCAGAACGCTGAAGAGGTTTTCTGAACTGATCATGGACCTTGAAGGGCTGATTGACTCCATCGACCTGAATCCGGTGATATGTACTGCTGCGCGGTGCATTATTGCGGATGCGCGGATTATCCTGAAAGATCAAAGATAAGAAAGCCCGGTCTTTGTTTTCGTTGGTTCTCATATGGCCTGCCCGGGACTGGAGAGGGTGCTGCCGCAAGCTTAGATGTGTTTCTATGGGTTATTCTTCGTCATGATCGAGCGCAGTACAAGGAGCATGGAAAATAAGGCAGTCAGTGATGCCGCATAGTAGCCCAGCGCGGTGATGATATTCTGCCGTGCAGAAGATTTGTTGTAACTGTCGATATATCCATTCACCTCTTGTATGAAGTTGTTGAGCTCTTCTTGTGCAGGGGCGGATATCTTCTTTGCCGCCTGATCACTGAAGCTGAAGCTGATGGGCTTCATATGTTTCATGGCTGTGCGTATATGGAGAAACCCAAGGATGGAACGGATGACAAAAAAGATCAGCCAGATGAGAGCCAGAGACTGTTTGCTTTGTAGAAATAAGGTCTTCATTGTGTACCCCCATTAACATTGATCAGGTTTGGTCATCTGCAAGAGCACTGTTACTTGAAAAATTAAACAATAATGATATATTGTCAAGCATTCTTGTCTTTTTTCTCGATACGTCTATTTTAGATAATACGATTGATAGTTCATGATAGTTCCATGAACCGGATATGAAGAGAGATCAACACATGAAGAAAACATGCAGTTAATCAAATTGTTAAGTGTAAGGCCGTGCATCAGTGATAGTAACCCAGGGGTAAGCCCTGGCTTCTACCCCGCAGCCGCGGAAAAAACAGTGGGATCGTCGAGAAAACTGCAGCAAGCCGAATCCAAGCTTCTTGTGTGAAGACGGATTGAAAAGGAGTAGTATGCGTATGCATACGGCTGATAGCCCTGCGGAGCAAACAGTGATAAGCACGGTAAAGTAATCGATATCCAACGGAGCAGCGTATATGACCGATCATGTCTCAGGTTTGAAGCAGGGAAAAGAGATTTCTACAGGGACGCTGAGTACGTTTTCCGGGGTTTTTACCCCGAGTATACTCACCATCCTCGGGATTATTCTCTTCATGCGACTCGGCTACATTGTCGGGAGTGCGGGGCTGTTTCAGGCGCTTGCGATCATCGCCATGGCAAATTGCATCTCAGTGCTCACCACGTTCTCCCTGTCCGCCATTGCCACGAATTTCCGGGTGAGAGGCGGCGGTGATTACTACCTCATCTCTCGCACCCTGGGCGTTGAATTCGGCGGGGCCATAGGCACTGTTCTCTTTCTCGCCCAATCGGTTTCCATCGCGTTTTATGCCATCGGGTTTGGCGAGGTCGTATCCGGGATGCTGGCAACCAGCAGCATCCATTTACCTCAGATCATTGCAGCTTCTGCCGTAATGGTCCTGTTTGTCTTTGCCTGGCTGGGTACCGATTATGCGACGCGGTTTCAGTATGTCGTCATGGTCGTTCTCGCTGCAGCACTGGTGTCTTTCTTTGCAGGCGGGATCATGAAGTGGGACAGCGTGATCCTGAAGGCGAATGCAGCCTTTGTTCCATCCTCAGGGAATTTCTGGATACTGTTCGCCATTTTTTTCCCGGCAGTCACCGGATTCACGCAGGGGGTGAGCATGTCGGGTGATCTCGAGGACCCGGGGAAAAGCCTCCCCACAGGGACGTTTCTGGCCGTAGGCGTCTCAATGGTCATCTATTTCTCTGCAGCCGTGATCATGGGGGCGGCGGCTCCACAGGATGTCCTGGCAGGAGATTACACCGCGATGAGACGTGTGGCCTTTTCCGGGTTGTTCATCGATGCCGGGGTCATTGCAGCTACGCTGTCTTCTGCCATGGCCTCATTCATGGGGGCCCCGCGTATCCTCCAGTCCATGGCAGGTGACAGGATATTCCCGTTCCTTATCCCCTTTGCCAAAGGACACGGTCCCACAGGCAATCCGCGGCGAGGAGTCCTGCTCTCGGCTGCGATTGCCCTTGCTACGATTACGCTGGGAAAACTCAATATCATCGCACCTGTCGTATCCATGTTCTTTCTCATATCCTATGGCCTGCTCAACTATGCAACGTATTTTGAAGCACGGGCCGCGAGTCCGTCTTTCCGTCCCCGGTTTCGCTGGTATAACCTCAAAATTTCCTTGTTCGGCGCTGTTGCCTGCCTGGCAGTGATGCTTGCCATCAATATAGCTGCCGGGGCAGTGGCCCTCGCGGTGCTCTTTGCCATCTATCAATATCTTAAGAAGGCCGAGGGCGTGGAACGATGGGTTGACAGCCAGCGGTCGTTTCATTTGCAGCAGGTAAGAGAACACCTGCTTGCCGCTGCACATGAACCGGAACATCCACGCGACTGGCGTCCTCAGTTGCTTACTTTTTCCAATGATGTCCATAGAAGGCAACATCTTCTTAAGTTTTCCTCATGGCTCGAGGGAGGCAGCGGCATGACAACCGCAGTGCGCATCCTTGAGGGCCAGGGGGTGAAAATGCTGAAACTCAAGGAGGAGGCTGAGGCTGAACTTAAAAAAAGCATTGAGGACCATAAACTGGGCGCATTTCCCCTTGTTGTTGTGGCTCCCAATGCTGCCGATGCCATTCAGACACTCGTGCAGGGATTCGGTATCGGACCGGTCAAGGTGAATACCGTTGTTATCAACTGGTTCGAACAGAGCTCAGGGGGATTTCTGGGTATTCGGGAGAAACGCTACGGGCTCTACTTGAGAACCGCGTTCAGGCTCGGCTGCAATCTGATCGTGCTCGATTCCAAGGAAGACGAATGGGCTGCTCTGGATACCGTTTCTGCCGGGAAACGGCGCATCGATGTCTGGTGGTGGGGGGATGCTACAAGCCGCCTTATGCTGCTGCTCGCATATCTCATGACACGTTCTGGAGAATGGGGAGGAACCGAGATCATGATGTATGCGGTTGCCTATGATATCGGGTCTGAAATGCAATTGGGGTTCCCCTGTAAGGAGTTCGGCGGCAAGGACACAGTCCCCCAAACAGAAAAAGAGGTGGTGGATTGCCTCAAGGGGATGCTCGATGAAGTGCGGATCGACGCGGGGATAGAGATCGTTCTCAATGCCGATGCACCCGAGGTGGTCAAGAGATCTGCAGATGCAGACATGGTGTTTTTCCCGTTCAGACTCAGAGACAATCAGCTGCTCACCCCATTTGGAAAGAGCGTGGAAGAACTTCTTGAAGATTTGCCCATAGTGGCACTGGTCCTGGCAGCGGAAGATATAGATCTGGAATCCGGCCCCGAAGAAGGTGAGGTAGCAGAGCTTGCCGCTGCCCTCGACGAGGTGGAGGCGGCACAGAAAAGGTTTGATTCTGCCAGTAATGAGGCGGGCAAGGCTGCACACGACACAGAGGAAAAAGCGCAGAGACTCGAGGAAATGATCTCTTCGGGTTCGGATGAAGAGGAAATCGCAAAAGCCGAGGAGCAAAAGGCCGCAGCCAAAGAGCAGGAAAAAATAGCTACCCGGAAGGTGGCAAAGGAATTGGTAAAATTGGAAGAGGCCGGGCGTCTGGCCCGGGAGCTTGGCGCAAAGCCTGCTCAGGAAGAAGAACAATCAGACACCGCGAAGGATTCTTAAAAAGACGATTGATGAAACAGACAAGAGAGAGATAAACTAATTGATGCTTTGTACCAATAGTATAATTAGATTGATTTTACCGGTAGAAAAAGCTTGATGTTGTGAACATATTAATCGACTTGTTTACTGCAAGGCTGGTTTGTCAAAGAGGGTGCAATGGGAGGAAGACAGATGATATTCAGGAAGCTTTTGATCGTATGTACTGCTCTTTTATTCGTTATCTGTACCATCTCAAGCGGGATCTATGCTGCAGAACCCCCCGGGCAGGAGAATGCAGCTGCAACGGATGCAGTTACAATCAAGACTGATCCTGGAGGATCAGCTGCTGCAAAAAAGGTTTTTGGTGCAGGAGAAAAACTCGGCACGGACATAGACATACTGGAGGATGACATATCCCGCATATTCGGCAAGTGGATAGATGCTGAGGTATTTTCCGGGATAACCTACTTGAAGATCCTGGTATGCTTTTTTCTGCTGCTGATTGTCGTTGTAACAGAGCGGATCATTCGGATCTTTATTGAAAAAAAGGTGAAGAAGCGGTTTGAAGGAAAAGAAAAATATGAGACTGCCGTTTCTTTCTGGGATGCCCTGATTAGTCCCTTGTCCCTCATCATCCTCGTATATGGCTCATTTTACGCTTTTTCGCCCATACTTGTCGAGTTCAAGGGGACGGGCGGATTAAACCTCGTGTATCTTGTGGCAAGCAAGACTGCTGATTTCGCAGGATATTTTGCCATTGTCTGGTTTGCCTACCGGATGGTCTTTATGCTGGAGACATACCTCATGAAAAAGGCCGTCAGAACACAGAGCGACCTTGACAACACCCTGGTGACGCTGCTGGGAAAAACCATCAGAATATTTGTTATTGTTCTGGGTGCTGCAATTATTCTGCGAAGTCTCACCGGACTGAATCTCGGTCCTCTGCTCGCATCATTGGGGATCGGCGGTGTTGCCATTGCCTTTGCCGCAAAGGATTCCATCGGGAATTTCCTGGGTTCGCTCACCATCATCTTTGACAAGCCATTCACCATTGGAGAACGGATCGTCATCGACAATTTCGATGGCGTCGTGGAGGACGTGGGGTTCCGCAGCACCAGGATTCGAACTTTGACCGGACACCAGGTATCCATTCCCAATGAAAAGGTGATCAATACCATTGTGGAGAATATCGGAAGGCGCCCCCATATGAGGTGGAACACCAATATCACCATTACCTACGATACACCCCCTGACAAGGTTGAACGGGCTGTGGAAATCATCAGGAAGGTACTCGAAAACCACGAGGGTATGCACGAAAATTATCCGCCACGGGTCAATTTCAATGGATTTAATGACTGGAGCCTGAACATTGAAGTCTATGCCTGGTACCACCCTGGAGATTTCTGGAATTACCAGTCCTGGCTGGAAAAGACGTGTTTGAAAATCATGCGCGGCTTCGAGGCTGAGGGTATCGAATTCGCATTCCCCACCAGGACACTCTACCTTGCCAACGACGATAACCGCC
>CAYRCP010000083.1:0-7794 GCA_964422755.1 uncultured Bacteriovoracaceae bacterium
TCACTCCTGAGAACGAACAGGTGGCGTAAATACTCGAGATCCCAGTTCACGATCGAACATGAACAGGCCGCCGGTGTTCTCACCTATCAGTTTCAGTTGCCCGACGATGCCCTCGGCGTTTGCCTCCTCCTCCACCTGTTCATCCACAAACCAGTGAAGCATGCTCCTTGTTGCATGATCCTTTTCTTCGATGGCAAGATCCACCAGAGCATTTATCATTGCCGTCACTTTCTGCTCGTGCCTGTACACTTCCTCGAATGCAGCCAGCGGTGATGACCACTGGAGAGGGGGCCCTTCAATGGGCATTAAGGTGACCCGTCCTCCCCGCTCATTGATATAGTGGTTGAACTTATCAGCGTGAGTCATTTCTTCGAGGGCCTGAATGTACATCCAATTAGCGCACCCCTTCAGATTCACTGAGAGAAAATAGGAGTTCATGGAAAGGTAAAGATATGCTGAATAGAGCTCGGCATTGATCTGTGCGTTCAATGCCGATTCAACCTTCTTCCCGATCATACACTACCCCCCTTTTTTATTTGCCTAGACCTTCCAGAGACCGTGCAGGTTACAATATTCTCTGGCGATTATCTCTTTTGCTTCAATGCAGAATATCGCTTCGGGAACATCGCCCGGCTTGAGGAACTGGCGGTATGCCTTCCCGTCAGCAATGAGCTCTATCCATTCTATGTAGTGTTTCTCCTCCATAGGATGAGCAACGCTACCCACCTTGACCTTATAGCCGTCTGCTGTCTTCTCGATAACCGGTACATGTTTTTCTTTCGCTGCATCGAGTGTGTTCTCTTTGAAAAGTTTCATGGGCTCACCGCAGCACACGAGTTCACCCTTTCCCTCGTGGAGGACTTCAACTATGTTGCCGCACACCTCACACTTATAAACCTCCAACCTCTTGGCCATGCTCTATTCCTCCTTCTTATTGGTAATGATAATCATTCCTGTTATCTATTTAACCCATTGATGTCAACTAATTTTTTACTACTGATAAATAATAATACCGCGCGGGCAAGAATCAATCGATTCTTTGATATTCATTCTTTCTTTGTAACTACCCAGGAAGGAAGACTGAAGACTGTCAGGAAAAGCGGTAAGATGGCACACTTTGAAGCCATGTTTGATGTGAAGGTCTGCTGTATCTTCGCCAAAGTGCGGGTAAAGGTGCTTTTAAGACCCCTGCAGCCTAAAACAGCTTCAGCCTGACTACGTGAGTAGTTACCTTTTTTCAAGACTTTGCCATTTTCTATATTGACAGTGTGATTTTTGGTTGATATTAACATTCAGTACTCAGCCGAAGTGGTGGAATTTGGTAGACACGCCATCTTGAGGGGGTGGTGGGTAACTCCCGTCCGGGTTCAAATCCCGGCTTCGGCACCATTATTACATAAAAATACGAGAAAGAGAGAAATACGATATATGTCAAGAAAGTGCGAAATATGTGGAAAAGGTCCTCAGGCAGGCAACAACGTATCCCATGCGCAGAACAAGACCAAAAGAGTCTGGCTTCCGAATCTGCAGAAGGTACGCGTTGATACTCCGAGCGGTGTCCAGAGAATCAAGGCATGCACCCAGTGTATTAAATCAGGCAAGGTTCAGAAACACGCCATCTAAGTAGTCTGCAATCCCTTCGAAAGCAGCACTGCTACATCGCGGGCTTTCTTTCCTTCTTTGGACAGCGGTTTTGCCCATACGGACGTGCAAACCTAACATGTCCGCGCATAAAGTGGCGTGTGACTTTCTACCCCGGCAGTAACGGGTAAAACACGTGCCATACCAACTGGGGACAATACTCGTTACTGTTCAGGCTATTCACCTGCAGGTGTTCTCTATCGAGCAGTGAACTGGGCTCCGAAACAATTCCCATAACGAACGTACTCTCTCCTCTTACCCATAACATATTAACTTTCTCTTGTATTTTCATTGTATCTCGTGATATTTAAGAAAGTTCGATTTCGTATGTTTTGCAGTACCCTGAGGAGATATTTCATGAAAAACTTATATCTTATCGCGGTTGTACTCATAATCACTCTCGGCGGTTGCGCCTCAGCGCCCGAGTCACGCCCGAAAGAGGATACGGCTTTTTATCTCGCACGTTTTGATAACGTGTGGGATGCAGCATTCATGGCGCTCCAGGAAGAAGCTATCCCCTTTGAGAAGATGGAGAAGGAAAAAGGTCTCATCACAACAGGGTTCGTCAATTTTTCTGTAGGCCCCCAGGCACATCACGAGATTGACAAAATCGCACAGAGACCAACTGAAACTCGCCTGGCAATATGGTCACAGGTCGGTTACACCTTGAGCATCCTCATAACACCTATCAGTGATATGAGCACCAGGGTCCGGGTCACGGCCCATATCGAGGCCTACGACAAGAATGTGACCCGAAAATGGCACAAATGCATCACTAACGGCGGTATTGAAGACATGATCCTGCAAAAGATCAGGGATCAGCTATAACGGTGCTGCATTACGGCAGACAAGTGCCCATGTTCAATCTTCCGGGAAAAAAATGGTTCAGCCCGCAGATACCCTGAAGGAAATGGGGTACTCAGGGCTGAAAGCTGATTTGAGTATTCATCAAACAGGGCAGATCATTCCATCGATAGCTACTGCCGCTCGATAGCCACCACCCCTTTTAATCTTCGAATATCATGGAAAAGACCATCCAGTTCTGCCAGATTCTTGACCATTACCCGCAATATGCATATCGAGCTTCCATTGATATTGGGATAGGCCTTCATTTTTGAAATGTTGATGTTAAGCGCACCGATGGTTGACGTGATCGCGGCGAGCATACCCGGCTTGTCTTCGCAGGTAACCGAAATTTCGATTTCATGGCTTTCCGATACACTCACATCCCATTCCACAGGGACCAGACGCTGCATGTCTATTTCGGAAACATAGGAACAGTTTGATCGGTGTACGGTAATCCCCCTGCCGCGAGTGATAAACCCCACCACCTTATCCCCGGGGATGGGCCTGCAGCACCGGGCATATCTCACCAGCAGATCCTCCACCCCTTTTACGATTATGCTCGAGACTTCCTGTTTTTTCTTTTTGACAGGGACCTCAACCACCTTCTTGTGTTCCTCGGGAGCGATCTTATGAATCACCTGATTAACCGAGAGACGCCCGAACCCGATCGCTGCAAATAGACTATCCGTGGTCTTGAAGGAGAAATCCTTTGCCAGCTCATCAAGATCCTGATTTTTCTGGAGATGAAGGCTCTTTATTTTCTTCTCGAGCAGCTCTCTTCCAAGGGCTATACTCTGCTCGTTCTCCTGGGTCCTCAGCCATGCACGGATCTTGGTCTTGGCCCTGGATGTCTTGGCTATCCTCAGCCAGTCTTTTCCGGGGTGCTGTTTTGAAGACCGCAGGATCTCGATAACATCCCCGCTGTTGAGCTTATAGCGCAAGGGAACGATCTTTCCGTTCACCTTGGCCCCGGTGCACTGGTTCCCCAGCTGGGTATGAACACTGTATGCATAATCCAGCGGTGTTGCCCCTGCTGGAAATCGTTTCACATCTCCCTTGGGAGTGAAAACATACACATCTTCAGGATAGAGATCTATCTTGACACTCTGGAGAAATTCCCGCGGATCCTTGAGCTCTTTCTGCCATTCAAGGAGCTGCCTGAGCCACGAGAGCTTCTCACCATCCTGATCACTGATCCTGCTCCCGTCCTTATATCGCCAATGGGCTGCAATACCCTCATTAGCGATGAAATCCATCTCCCTGGTCCGTATCTGTATCTCGATCCGTTCACCTCCGGGACCAAAAACCGTTGTGTGGAGAGATTGATACATATTGGCCTTGGGCATGGCAATGAAGTCCTTGATCCTCGTCTGTATCGGCTTCCAGATGGAATGAATGATACCGAATGTCTCGTAGCACTCTGCCACCGTGTTCAGTGTGATCCTAAGCCCCAGAACATCATAGACATCCTCGAACGGGATCCCCTGCCGCTTCAGCTTCTGATACACGCTGTAGATGTGTTTTATCCGTCCCGTTACCTCGGCCTTCAACCCTGCCTGAACAAGACTGCCCTGAATCTGCTCCATGATAGTCTGGAGGTATTCTTCCTTTTCCTTGGCAATGGTATCGAGCTTGTCCTTGAGCGTGTTGTACCCCGAAGGATCGATGTATTTCAGGCTCAACTCTTCCAGTTCAACCTGGAGCCAGTGAATGCCCAGTCTGTTTGAAAGCGGAGCGTAAATGTCGAGTGTCTCACGGGCAATCCTTTGCTGAGATGACCGTTTGTGAAACTCCAGTGTGCGCATATTATGCAGCCGGTCCGTCAGCTTAATGAGCAGAATCCGCAGATCCTTGCTCATGGCAAGGATCATCTTGCGAAAATTTTCCGCCTGCTGTTCTTCTTCCGAGCGAAAATTGATCTTGCTGATCTTGGTGAGGCCGTCAACAACCAATGCCACTTCATCGCCGAATTCCGCCCTGATATCTTCCACGCTCGTCAGGCTGTCCTCGATGGTGTCATGGAGCAGTGCGGCGGTAACAGATATCACATCGAGCTGCATCTGCGCGATGAGATCCGCAACCTCCAACGGATGATTCAGGTAGGGTTCTCCGCTCAGCCTGGTCTGGCCTTGATGAACCCTGGCCGAAAACACATAGGCCTTCTCGATAATCCTCGTGTCGGAATCAGGGATGTACCCGGATACCTTTTCGAGTATGTCATTGATTCGTACTGTCAATAATTATTCCCTGAACCTGATATTTTTGATCTGCAGTATGCTGCAATCTCTTCAGGGGACACCTTCTCAATGTTCCCTGTAGCCCTCTCTTTTACTTCAACGATTCCCTCTTTTAACCCCTTTGCCCCCACCGTGATCCGATAGGGGACACCGATAAGGTCGGCATCCATGAATTTTACCCCGGGACGCACTTCTCTGTCATCAATGATCGCATCGATCCCCTGTTTTACCAGTTCGGTATAGATTGCCGTGGCGGTATCCATGACCTCACCGGGTTTCACATTTATGGGAAGCACCATAACAGGGTATGGGGCAAGGGAAACCGGGAATACCATGCCGTCCTCATCAGCGTGCTGCTCGATTGCAGCAGCAACCACTCGTCCCACCCCGATACCGTAACACCCCATTATCATGGGCTTCAATACCCCGTTCTCATCGAGAAACTGCGCATTCATGGACTGAGAATATTTTGTCCCCAATTTGAATATATGCCCCACCTCTATCCCGCGAATAGCCTCCAGCTTTCCTGCCTCACACCGGGGGCAGGGATCATTCGGCCCGGCATCCCTGATATCTTCCAGTGTATCGATGCCGGCATCCCGGGAAAGCCACACATCCTTGAGGTGATAATCCTGCTCATTGCCTCCCACGACATAGGGCCCATTGTCTGCAAGGGCACTATCGGCGATCGCGCGAATCTTCAGTCCCACCGGCCCTGCAAAACCCCGGGGGGCTGAGGTATATTTTTCGATCGTTCCTTCATCGGCCAGCTCCAGGGTTTCACAGCCGATAACCCTTCTGAGTTTTGCTTCGTTCGCCTCATGATCCCCCCTGACCAGAGCCGCAAAAACACCCTTGTCAGAGTCATAGATGAGCGTTTTGATCAGGTTCTTTGAATCAATGTCCAGGAATGTACAGACCTCTTCCACTGTCCTGACATCGGGGGTATGGACCTTTTCGAAGCTGCCGGCAGGGGCATCTTTAAATGCGAGAGATTCTTCCATGGCGATCTCGGCCTTTTCCAGGTTGGCCGCATAGTTGCACGCCTTGCAACTCAGTATAATATCCTCACCGGTTTCAGCCAGCACCATGAACTCATGGGAAAAATTACCTCCGATGGGCCCCGAATCGGCCTCCACGGTCTTGAACTGCAACCCGCACCGGCTGAAAATGTTTTCATAGGCCCGGTACATGGCCTCATAGCTCTCCTGTGCGTCTTGATCGTTTGTATCGAATGAATAGGCATCTTTCATGATGAACTCCCTGGCTCGCATGATACCGAACCGGGGACGTATCTCATCACGAAACTTTGTCTGGATCTGATAGAGATTGACGGGGAGATCCTTATAGGAATGCACTTCATCACGTGCGATGTCCGTGATCACCTCCTCGTGGGTAGGGCCAAAGGCGAATTCGCCGCCCTTCCTGTCGATAAACCGCAGGAGTTCCTTTCCGTAGAAATTCCATCTGCCGCTCTCTTTCCATAGCTCTGCAGGCTGTACCCCGGGCAGGAGAACCTCCTGTGCACCTGCTGCATTCATCTCTTCGCGAATTATCGCCTCCACCTTCCTGATGGCTCTCAGCCCATAGGGCAGATACGAATAGATGCCTGATGCCAGTTTTTTTATCATGCCGGCCCTGAGCATCAACTTATGGCTTATGACCTCAGCTTCGCGTGGCTCTTCCTTAAGGGTATGCAGGAACATTGAGGAAAACTTCATTCACCTATCTCCTTTTCTATTTCTTTCATAAGGCTCTCTATAATTTCTACGGTTTGTATGTGTTTCAGGGGTTTTCCGTGGGCAAAAAGTACCGCGCCATCTTTATCACAGGCAATACCAAGATCGGCAATCCTTGCCTCCCCCGGTCCGTTCACGGCACACCCCATAATGGCAACGATCAAATGCTTCTTTACTCCTTTGACGGCATCTTCCACCTGGTTTGCGATAGCTGCAACATCGGCATTCGCCCGGGCACAGGTGGGACAGGCAATCACACGTACGCCCTCGTCTTTCATACCTATACTCTCGAGAAGAACCCGGGCAGCCATGACTTCGCGAACAGGGTCTGCAGCCAGCGATATCCGTATGGTATCCCCGATGCCGTCAAGCAGAAGCGCACCAATGCCCACGGAGGACCGTATCACCCCGGGGAGCAGGGTCCCGGCCTCGGTCACCCCAAGATGGAGCGGCCAGTCACAGACCAGGGAAAACCTCTCATAGGCATCGATTGTCTCCAGAACATCCGAAGACTTCAGAGAAACTTTCAGAGAAGAGACCTCCATATCTTCCAGCATTTTCACATATTCCAGTGCATTCTCCACCAGCGCGCCAACCCTGTCCGCACCATACCGGTGAAGGATTGGCCTCTTCACGGATCCGAGGTTTACCCCCACGCGAACAGGAATATTCGCATCTATGGCTGAGCGGGCGACCAAACGCACCTTTTGCCTGCTCCCGATATTGCCCGGATTGATGCGAATCCCGTCGGCCCCGGCATCTATGGCGCCGATCGCCAGTTTGTAATCAAAATGAATATCGGCAATTACGGGTATTCTAGCCCCTGCCTTTATCTCCCTGAAGGCAGCCAGCGACTCTTCATCGGGTATGCTCACACGCACAATATCACACCCCGCCTGCTCAAGAGACCGGATTTGAGACATGGTGGCTGCGGCATCTTTCGTCGGCGTGTTGGTCATGGATTGAATACTGACCGGAGCACCACCACCAACAGGCACAGATCCCACAAAAACCATTTTTGTTTGTTTGCGATGACTCTTCATTAATTTTGAGTATCATATTAACCAGTAAGACTCAAGATTGTAAGCGGTTTGAACGATAAGTTCTTGGATGAAGAAATATGCCCCAGAAGAGATAGAATCATTACTGAATGATCTTGGTGATATTCCAACGTTGCCTTCCATTGCAACCACGATTATGGAAAAGACCCTTGATGCAAAGATAAATGCCCGGCAGATCGCTCAAATGGTGGAAAAAGATCAGGCCCTTGCAATAAAGGTGCTCAGGGTTGCAAACTCTCCGTTCTACAGACGGATAAAAGAGATCTCCAC
>CAYRCP010000084.1:0-7618 GCA_964422755.1 uncultured Bacteriovoracaceae bacterium
ATTGTGTACAAGGCTGCAAAGTGATAGGATAACGATTCTTCAATCCGTCTCTGTCTGCGGCTTCAGGCGTTGCAAGAGCTACGCCGGACAAGACGCCTTCAGGGGTAAGCCGGGGTTCGATTCCCCGAAGCAGGCTTAAGGAAAAGGGTCCGGGGCGTGCCCGGATGGTTCATACCATTGATCAGCAAAGAAATGTTGGATACAAGGCTGGGAAAAGGCAGCGGAAACCGACAATAGTTATGAAACAGCACATACATATGAGAGAAATTACTCTGCCTGGATATTCGGAGTCTTCGGTACGTGTTTTTGTAAGGAAGATTAAACATTTTTGTCAATTTGGTCGAGAAAGATAGGTAGATGGCTGAACATATACTCTTTGTAGATGATGAAGAATTCATCCTGGACATAGCAGCGTCCATCTTTGCAGAAGAAGGCATTGAGATCCTTACCGCCAGAAATGGCGATGAAGCTCTCGAAAAGGTGAAGACCTTCGAGATAGCCGTACTGGTGTCAGACAACCACATGCCGGGAATGATGGGCCTGGACCTCCTGTCCAAGGTAAAGAGTATATCTCCTGATACGGTAAAGATTCTGATGACGGGATTTGCCGATCTGGAGACGGCAATTGATGCCATTAACCGGGTTGAGGTGTTTCGTTTCATTGTAAAACCCTGGGAAAATACCCAGCTGGTTGACCTGGTAAAGGATGCTCTGAAGAGATACCGTCTCATCAAGTCCATTATCACCGGAGATGAGGCGACCATGCTTTCACTCGTCCATGCTCTTGAGCTGAAAGATGCCTATACGCGGGGTCATTCGGAGCGGGTTGCGCAGTATGCACTCATGCTTGCCACAGAGCTGAGCCTCCCTGCAGAGAACCGGGCAGCTATCCGCCACGGCAGCTGGCTGCATGACTGCGGCAAGATCGGGGTTTCGGAAAATATCCTCAATAACGAGGGGCCACTCGATGAGGCAGAGATTCATATCGTGCGTAATCATCCCAGGTGGGGGGCAGAGGTAGCCCGCCAGGCAAGACTTTCCGAGATCATTGTAAATATCATTCTTTCCCACCACGAACGCTTTGACGGAAAGGGCTATCCTGCCGGACTGAAAGGAACGGAGATTCCTCTGGAGGCCCGCATTGTTGCCGTTGCGGACATCTACGATGCGATCACGACCGAGAGGCCTTACCGGAAGGCGTATGACATGGATAAGGCCCTGGAGATGCTCGTCTCCATGAAAGGTAATGTTCTCGATCCCGAGCTTGTGGATGTCTTCTGCACGCTCCTTAAAAAAGGCGATACCTCTTATTTCCAAGAAGAATAGGGGTTTTACGGTTGAGGTTCCGTAAAGAGAAACGGGCGCTATCCTTTTTCGGTTATCACTTCCTGCTCCGCTTTTTTATATCCATGTGAAAAAATGCTCGGAGTACAGATAACCTATCCCTCGATGCTCCTAAGGAACACTTTTATTATGTTAATCATATCAGCTAGTTAAAAACAGTATTACCAGCTCACATAATGAACCGGAAAGTTCCTTCCATGGATAACAGCAGGCAAAGCCGGCTGTGGGATGCTCGCAATAGAGCAGGGCGGAATGCAGCATAAAGGAAAAAGGCGGTTGCGATGAATCGCAACCGCCTTATAGTTTGGCGTCCCCAAGGGGATTTGAACCCCTGTCGCCGGCGTGAAAGGCCGGTGTCCTGGGCCAGGCTAGACGATGGGGACTAATGGTGGTGAGCCAGGAGGGGCTCGAACCCTCGGCCACCGGATTAAAAGTCCGATGCTCTACCAACTGAGCTACTGGCTCAATTCGAACCATCGTATCTCACGGATAGAAAAAAAGATCAAGAGTAAAGTATCGATAAAACGACATATCGTTGTTGTCGAAAATAATTTCTATTTGGTTGGGGGTTTTATACAACGAGGTGTTTGTGGTATAGCATCAACCATGGTGTGGATTATCCTGTTTATCCCTGTCTGTGTGTGGCTGAGTATGAATATCGTCTCTCAGCTGAATCTGCTCACCTTAGGCGGTGTGGCGCTCACGTGTGTCATTTTTTTCCTCATCGAGCTGACGCAGGTATCTCATGATGGAGACAGATCAAAAAGGCCGTTGTGGGTTATGTTCCTGATGCTCGTAACGCTCTCATCGAGCGTGTTCTTCTGAGGAAAAAGGAAAGGGAGCCACGCTCCCTGGTTGATGTTCGTTCTTAATAGTTGTGCTACAGGTCTTCCTGGTAGAAAAAGTCGTATATTTTGGATACCTTGATCCCCTGGATGGAGAAATAAAATTCGTCGTCTTTCTCCACACCTCTCACTTCGGCAATCCCGGATTCTTCTGCCTGGAATATTTTCGTATTTCCAAAATCGAATATGGGCAGAACCTTTGTCGTGTAGGTCCAGATGGTTCCATCATCAGCAATGGTCGAGATAATGTACTCTCCCTGTTTGAGCCATTTCTTCAATCCCTGAAATTCGATCTTCGCATCCTTGTTATACATGTCTCAACCTTTCTTTTCCCGGCATATTTCCTCTATGAATACGTATCGGTTTTTTCCAGGGATCGCTTGAAGCTTTGTATGATTAGCTGGGCTGAGATTGTTTCAGATCCTTGTAAAGCTTGTAATCCATACTGTCTACCAGAGCCATCCAGGAGGCTTCGATGATGTTTGAGGACACCCCGACGGTATTCCAATGATCCTTTTTGTCCCCTGATTCTATCAGAACCCTGACCACAGACTCTGTTCCCTGTCTGGATGAGATAACCCGTACTTTATAATCAAGGAGTTCCACATCCAGAATGCTCGGATAGAATTTCTGGAGGGCTTTCCTCAGTGCCAGGTCCAGGGCATTGACCGGTCCGTTTCCCATCGCTGCCGTATGCTCTACATTGCCATCCACTTCGATCATGATGGTGGCCTCGCTCATGGGGTCTGAATCGTCACTGCGCCGTTCCGTATTTACCCGGAAGCCTCTCAGCTTAAAGCAGCGCATATGCTTGCCCATGGCTTTTTGCATCAACAGTTCCAGTGACGCATCCGCCCCTTCGAATTGGAAGCCGCAGTTTTCGAGGTCTTTTATGATCTTCAGGATATCGTTGGCCGTTGTATCATCCTTTGCAAGATCCAGGTTGAATTCTCTGGCCTTGTAGTGGATATTGCTTTTGCCTGACTGATCGGAAACCAGAACCCGCCGCTGGTTTCCCACCAGATAGGGATCAACATGTTCATAGGTGCTGGGATCGTTTACTACCGCACTTACATGGACACCACCTTTATGGGCAAATGCCGATTCTCCCACATAGGGCTGGTGCTTATTGTGAGTTAAGTTTCCGACCTCATCCACAAAACGGGAGATATCGTTGAGCATGCGCAGGTTATCCGTATGAATGGTGTCGCGTCCCATTTTGATGCTCAGGTTGGGGATGATGGAACAGAGATTTGCATTGCCGCAACGCTCCCCGATCCCGTTAATGGTTCCCTGGACATGAATAACTCCTGATTCAACGGCACAAATGGTATTGGCCACGGCCAGATCGCTGTCGTTGTGACAGTGTATGCCCAGGGGAGAGGTGATCTTTTCCTTGAGCATACGGATTACTCTGGTGATGTCTAACGGCAGGCCACCGCCGTTTGTATCACACAGCACGAGCCGGTCTGCCCCGCCCTCATGTGCGGCTGTCAAGGCAGACAGAGCGTATTCCTTATTGTTCCTGAACCCGTCGAAAAAGTGTTCCGCATCAAAGAAAACGTTTGAAAAGAAACCTTTGAGGTATGCAATGGTATCACGAATCATTCGAAGGTTTTCATCCAACGAGCACCCGATGCCTCCTTCTCCCCGTACATGGGTGTCCCAGGTCTTGCCGAAAATGGTAATGCCGTCTGCTTTTGAATCGATGTATGCCTGGACCATCTTGTCGTTTTCCGGCAGCTTGCCGGGCCTGCATGTGCTGCCAAATGCCATGAGTTTTGCATGGTTGAGTCCCACTTCCCTGATCGTGGCAAAGAGTTTCTCGTCTTTGGGATTGGCCCCCGGCCAGCCGGCCTCGATATAGTCCACACCCAGCTGGTCGAGCTTATGGGCAATGATACTCTTGTCATCCAATGAGAAGTGTATATCTTCCGACTGGGATCCGTCCCTTAGTGTTGTGTCATAAATCTCAATCTTCTTCAAAATTATTCCCCGGTTTATCAAGCTCGAATACTTCGTGAAGCTGACGTACTCCCAATTCTATGAATTTCTCATCTATGACGCACGAAACCTTTATCTCCGATGTGGAGATCATCATGATATTGATCCCCACCGAGGACAATGCCTGAAACATCCGCGAGGCTACCCCTGCATGGGATCTCATGCCCACACCGACAATGGAGAGTTTGGCAATGGACGTATCTCCTACGATGTCCCTTGTTGCGAGTTCTGCACCCTTTATTTTGACGATTTCCATGGCGGTTTTGAAATCCGATCTCTTCACGGTAAAGCTCAAGTCGGCAAATGTACCGTCAGTGGACATGTTCTGTATAATCATGTCGACATTGATATTTCTCTCCGAAAGTGCGCTGAATATTGTGGCTGCTACTCCCGGCCGGTCATGAACGCCCAATAGGGAAATTTTTGCCTCATTCCTGTCATAGGTTATTCCGGATACAACCTCTTTTTCCATATCCTCATCCTCCTTGGTGGTCAATGTGCCGCCATCGTCGGTGAAGGCACTTTTCACGAGTATGGGAACATTGTGTTTTTTTGCGAACTCAACAGAACGTGTCTGAAGCACCTTTGCTCCGAGAGAAGCCATCTCGAGCATCTCGTCATAAGATATCTTGTCCAGTCTGCGGGCTTTTTCGCAGATATTCGGGTCGCAGGTATAAACACCGTCTACATCCGTATAAATTTCGCATACTTCCGCATTGAGAACTGATGCCAGTGCTACCGCCGATGTGTCGGACCCGCCTCTGCCGAGGGTGGTAATGTTTTTGTCTTTGGTGATACCCTGAAACCCTGCGATAACTGCAACCTCACCGGCATCAAAGGTGCTTTTTATCGTGTCTACTTTGATATTGATGATGCGTGCCTTTGTGTGGGCATTATCGGTCACGATGCCTATCTGGTGAGCAAGGAGAGAGCGGGCCGGCACACCTAAATCTTTCAGTGCCATGGCGAGAAGGGAAATACTCACCTGTTCACCTGTGGAAACAAGGACATCCATCTCGCGAGAGTCCGGATCGGGTGACAATTCGTTGGCCATGTTGACGAGCCTGTCGGTTTCACCTGCCATGGCAGAGAGCACCACAGCGATTTTATTACCCTGTTTATGCCGCGTGGCAATCTTATGTGCAACCCGCTGAATATTTTCCAGGCTGCCTACTGAAGTGCCGCCATATTTCTGTACGACTATTCCCATATGTTTTTCCTCATCATGTTGTTTTCGGTATAATCCCTTAAGGGTATGAGACTTTTCCGGCGGTTATTCTCACGGGACATGGATAAAGCTTCTCAAGAGATCATTGTATCTCGAATGCGTTGTATCAAGAGAAATCTTACGGGTTTGTTCCCCCAGATACTCTATAGATACCTCAAGGATGGTGCCTTGAAAAAATTCTCTGGCCCTCTCTGCCCATTCGACTACCATGATATGGTCTTTGTCCATGAAATCTTCCAGCCCAAGCTCGTACACTTCATCAAAGTCTAGCCTATAGAGATCTACATGGACAATGTCAAGCCTTGCGTTGTATATGTTCACCAGCGTAAAGCTCGGGCTCACCACCGTGGTAGACCGATCAGTTCCGATACCGCGGGCGATTCCTTTGGTCAGAAGGGTCTTGCCGGCGCCGAGATCGCCGCTGAGCAGGATTATCTCTCCTCCCGACAGTGACTTGCCGATTCGTATGCCGAGCGTTAGTGTCTCATCAGGGCTGTTGCTGATATATGTTGCTGTCACGGTAATGACTCCATGATGACGATGGCCATCGCACATCCCCGGTCATGGGACAGGCTCAGTTGTATGTTTGATATCTTCATGTCCTGAGCAATCTCTACTGCCTTGTTATGGAGAAGAATGCGTGGTGGTCCGTCATGGATTACGACCTCGATATCCTTGAAAAAGACACCGTGCATCAGTCCGGTTCCAAGGGCCTTGCCCGCAGCTTCTTTTGCTGCAAAACGAGCGGAGAAATGCTGTGCCGGGTTGCATCTTTTTTCGCAGTACGCTATTTCCTGATCAGTGAAGACCCGCCCTAGGAACCGCCTTTTGTGACGCGTATACAAAGACCGTATCCTCTCGATATCGGTAATATCTATTCCAACCCCTCGTATCACACGCTCTCCATAACCGACCTGATAACCCTCCGTATATCACAGGCATGCTGCACATCATGAACCCGGAGAATGTCGACACCTTTTATGGTTGCCCATGCACTTACCGCATCAGTCCCCGCGCCTCGGCTGTCTACCGGTGCGTCGAGAATTGAACCGATAAACGATTTTCTGGAGTGGCCGAGGAGAACGGGCACCTTGAGTGATGAGAATTCAGCTATATGATTGAGAATCTGAAGATTTCCCTGCAGATCCTTGCCGAAACCGATACCGGGGTCGACAACAATGGATACGGGATCAATGCCAGCATCGAGACATGCTTGAATCCTGGCGCTGAGAAACGCATAGGTATCATCGATGATGGCTCTATAGTGTGTGTCGTCCTGCATGGTTCCGGGTGTTCCCTTCATGTGCATCAATACAACGCCCGCACCTGTTTTCCCGGCAGCCTCGAGCATGTCCGGGTCGCCTCTGAGTGCACTGATGTCATTTATCAGGCACGCCCCTGCGTCGATTGCAGCCCGGGCAACCGCTGCCTTTGTAGTATCTATGCTGACCGGTACATTCACTTTGGCCGAGATTTTTTCTATCACCGGGATGACACGGGCTATCTCATCTGCGCACTCCACGGCATTCGCCCCCGGCCGCGAGGATTCTCCTCCAATATCGATAATTTCCGCCCCTGATTCAACCATGGCGAGTGCATGGTCAAGGGCTCTTTCGGCATCGAGATAGAGCCCGCCGTCCGAGAATGAGTCGGGGGTGATATTGAGGATGCCCATGATCACCGGCAGCCTGTCCCATTGATAGAGTCTGCCGCACAGACAAAGCGTGAGGGTGGACCTGTCCTGAAAGACCTGTTCCTCGATACACGCTGCAATGTCTTCGAGCCCGGGTTGAGACCTGAGCTTGGTAATCAGGAGCCGGTAATGTCTGAGGTCACCCATGACAACGCAGTTGGAATGCTCTGCCTTGCCGGAGATTACCTGCCTGTGCACGGCAACGTCACCGCCGATAGAGAGCATGCTCTGTTTCAAGATATTTGCAGCATAGAGTTTTATACCCTCAATCAGCAGATTCTTATGGGTTAATTTCGGCCTCATGTAGGGCAGTGAGGCGGCATCTACGCCGCAGGCAATAAGTGCATGCTCGCTTGCATGTGAGAGTATTCTGGCTCTAGGCAGTTCCTTCCTGGATGATCTGCTCGATTTCTGCACCATCAATAACCTCTTTCTCCCGCAAACGAAGCGCTATCTTATGCAATATATCAAGATTGTCCTGGATGATATCCCTGGTCTTGTCAT
>CAYRCP010000085.1:0-7592 GCA_964422755.1 uncultured Bacteriovoracaceae bacterium
TGAACCCCAAGTCTCGAAAATCTTTGTCCCTTTGTGCCTTGGGTCTTGAGCTATCCTGCTCGTATTATTCTTTGTGCCTTAGGTCTTGAGCTATCCTGCTCGCATTATTCTCTGTCCCTTTGTCTCTTTTCACTCTGGCCCTCTGGCCCTTTGCACCTTTGGACCTAAGATCATGAACCCCAAGTCTCGAAAATCTTTGTCCCTTTGTGCCTTGGGTCTTGAGCTATCTTGCTCGTATTATTCTTTGTCCCTTGGTTCTTGCGCTATCTTGCTCGTATTGCCTCTGTCCCTCAAATTCCGAACCCAACAAGTCTTCCCTAACATCCCATAGCCTAACACCACCCCAAGGGCATTTCTTTCAGGGCACCTACAGTCTTCTTCTTTGCCCCCCCCCATTGACTTTTGAAGCCATCTCCTTATCTATTATCGCTTATTGAGAGTGTTATTTTCTCTTTCCTGTCATCATTTTTATTTTCCATGTTTCCATAACGAATAACGAATCGGCTCATGGGAGCATTTGGAGACAGACTTTTTACATAAGACACTAAAATGATGAGAGGTATACCATGTTGGGTTTGTACCTTCGAGTCTTTCGGAGATGTTCCCAACATATTGCGTCACCAGGTAATAAAATCTCGAGAAAGGAGAACCAGCATTATGCCCAGGGTTCGTAAAAGTATCGATATCAAGGCACCGATCAGTAAAGTTTTTTCTTACCTTGAGGATCCCCATCATGCTCCGGAATGGATACAGGGCATGGTAGAGGTTAAGGATATAACCGGGTCCGGAAGCGGTACTCATTACAAATGGACCTGGAAAATGGCCGGGATCCGGCTGAATGGACAAACCGACCGTACAGAAGATATCCTCAACAGAAGGATTGTGGATCAAAGAAAGGGAGCTGTTGAAAGCACCTGGACGTACACCTTTGAACCTCACGCTGAAATGACACATCTGGATCTGGATGTTGACTATAGAGTATCTATTCCGGTTGTGGGAAAAGTCGCTGAAAAGTTCTTGCTTAAGCTCAATGAGCGACAGGCAGAAATGGATGCGCAAAACCTTAAACACAGGCTTGAGAGCGAAAAGTGAGGAGGCAACAGAAAAACAATCAACAGCATGAACCCCTGGGCAAGTTTTGAGCTCTGTTTTGAGGGGGCTGCGGAATAGTTCATTTTTTCTGCCAATCTGCTATAATCTATCAAACAAGTAACTCTTCAGGTGTATGGGCTTAAGGTGCCCTGAAAGAACTGCCGTCAGGGGTGAATCAGTCAGTATCTTTTAAGGCTGATACCTGAACAGTTACCCAAAAAACCTCTGGACGAGATCATGAAGAGAGAAACTGCAGATCCGATAAATGCGGGCGAGACACAGGCAGAGATCTGGCCGGCATCCACCGTTATCCTGCTGCGCGATCCATACAAAGTGTTCATGGTGCAGCGAGAACTCAACCAGAATTTTCTGGCCGGTGTCTGTGTGTTTCCCGGGGGCAAAATGGATGCACAAGACATGGATAAAGATCTTGCCCTGCTGACGTGCGGTATTGACGGTGCACAGGCCAAGGTGCTGCTTAATGAACCGGACCTGGACGAATCTGCTGCCCTGGGCCTGTTCTGTGCCGCAATTCGCGAGCTTTTTGAAGAAGCAGGCATCCTCCTGGCCTATACATCCAGCGGCAGCCTGATCGATTTCACGGACCAGAGCACCAGAGAAAAATTCAACGACTACCGCATAGCCATCCATGAAAAAGAGCTTTCCCTGAAAGATCTCGCCAGGCAGGAAAACCTCACCTTTGCCGTTGACATTCTGCTGCCCTACTCCCGCTGGATCGCTCCGGACAGGGTGGAAAAACGCTTTGACACCCGCTTTTTTCTCTGCCGACTGCCATGGGGGCAGAAGACCGATTACGACCCCGTAGAATTGATGAGCTATGAATGGCGTATGCCGGATGAAATCCTGAGACAGAACAACTCGGGAGAGATCAAGCTCATTCCGCCCACCCTGAAAACCATCGATCATCTGTGTTCCTTCCCGAGCATCGACCACCTGTACCGCTATGCGCAATCACGACCGATATATCCCATACTCCCTGAATTGTATTCCGAAGGAGACAGCATTATCATGAAGCTGCCCCACGACCCTGAGTATTCGATTCAGACCTACAAACAACCAGCATCACCGGATGAACCTTCGCGCATTATCTTAAGACAAGGAATCTGGCGAACGTCTTTTTAAGAAATGAACAAACCGCAGCCCCGCAAAAATCAGTTCAATCTTCGACAAGCTGCGAGCTATTTACCCGAAAGAGAATAAAGGTCTTCTCGTCAGACAGACAGACGCCGGTTTTTTATCAGGCGTAGCTGTGCAGGCCGGCAAAGAGTTCGGCGAGGTTTGCCCACAGCAGGGTGATCAGGATCGCAGCCATGCCGGCAATGGCCCACATGCTGTTGAGGGTCTTGTACTTT
This sequence comes from uncultured Bacteriovoracaceae bacterium, assembly GCA_964422755.1. Lineage (GTDB taxonomy): Bacteria > Desulfobacterota > Desulfomonilia > UBA1062 > UBA1062 > DSAD01. The sequence continues at coordinate 2,466 of CAYRCP010000085.1, forward strand.
CGGCCGTAGAGCGAACGGAAGTGTAAGTAAAGCAGGTAGATGAGCCAGGTTACCAGCGCCCATAATTCCTTGGGGTCCCAGCCCCAGTAATCGCCCCAGGCAAGGTGTCCCCACCAGCTGCCCAGGATCAAACCCAGGGTCATCAGGGGAAACCCGAAACTTATCATGCGAAAGGTTCCCTGTTCATAATCCACCAATGAACCGTCCGCTGCGGCCGTAAACCCGAGCAATTGCCCAAAGGCCTGGATTAACGCCTTGCCCATCAGCACATAGGATATCATATACACCGCGACATGCGGTGCAAACAGCCAGCACTGCAACGCAGGCGGCAGTTTCAACGGTTCCGCCGAAAAAAAGAACCCGGCAGGCACGAGAACGATAACCCCGGTGAGCATGTCAAACGCCTCTGCCCCTACCCCTAGTACACGACGGCAGAGAATAGACAGAGGATATACCACTACCCCCATGGTAACAAAAACCTCAAACAGGTTCTGCATGGGAACATGGCCGGTGTGGTACCAGCGATAACCAAAAGCTGCAACCGTCAGGATGAACCCCGCAGCAAATATGCCCCGGCCCAGTTTCTCCCGCCGCAGGATCGATACGATAAAGGCAAGCAGATAGGCACCCATGGCGACATAGATCAACAGGCCCTGCAATGTGTATTTAATCTCCATTTTTGCTCCGATTGAATGATCGCCGGTAAACAGGCTGCAGCCAGAAATGCCAGAACACCCCGAGGCTCAGCAAAAAAAACCCTGCAAACACCATGTTATGGCCGCTGTCCGAGGTCACTGACAGCACCGTGTAACGTCCATGACTGGCATCATATGATGACTGATAAAAGTAGTATCCACCGTAATGCAATGGATCATTGACCTGAATCACCTTTTGATCGGCGATCTTCTCATCGCGTACCACTCTGAGATCGCTGAAGAAGTCCTTTATATCCAAGGCATAATGCATAGCCCAACCGCCGGGAATCACGTTTTCCTTTGGAAAACGCTGGTAAATGTATCGTCTTTCCCGTTTCCCATCAGGCCAGAGCACTTCGATCTCAAGGGCTGGATTGCTTCCCACACCGGGATCATCTTCGACTGTCGATTTGTCCTTGTTTGCCATGACTTTCAGGTTTTTAAAAACACGCACGATCTTAAGCCCGGCAAGACCCTCGCCGAGTTCAATGGAATGACCCTCCATGGCATGCAGGACAGCGACGCGTCCCTGCGGCGAGCGTATCAGCAGCCTGCCATCATCCCAGTAGTAATCCATCCAGAAATCCTTCAGATAAATCGAAAAAGGCAGTTCGGTCAGCTTGTCTTCATTGTATCGGGTCATGACATGATTTTCATTACGACCTTCATAGATAGACATAAAGCCACCCGGGACCTTGTCGCTGTCCGCAAGATTTTTGCGCAGGAGATGACCCTCATTGCTGCCCCACATACTGCCCAAAAGGATCAGTACACACGCGGCATGAATCATCAGAAGTCCCGGTGCTTTTACCCTGCGGCGCGATGTGATCAATGCCAGGATAAGAATGAGTGTGAGAACAACCCAGAATATTGTCAGTGGTGTTGAATTAAAGAATCCCTTCGACCACTCGGCACCGTAAAAGGCCCCGAAAATAGAAAAGATACCCAGGAACGCGAGCAGAATTAACGTTGCCCGCATTTGAAAACGGCTGAATCGATGCATTCAATAATCCCATGAGAGTTGCAGTATTTTTTAACTCACTTGCCTTAGATTGTGGCAAAAAACAACAATAAAATATCCAGCGAGGCCCACACCGATGTTAGCCATGCGCACCCCCGGACATAGTGTAGTTTTCCTTATCCGTTTGAGACAAAAAAAGAGAACTATGTCGTTCAGCATCAGCCCGGACAGTACGCAAGGCAACCCTTTGCGTCTTCTCCTTTCGGCAACTCAAACTTGAAGATCAGCATGCAGATCCAAAACGACAGGGCAATCAGCACCGTCGCAGTTCTCGTCCAGCAGATTCCCCCGGCTGTTACCGCTCCTCAACGACTCATAGCACCCTGGCCCAGGTTGTCTAGTGCTATATTCAGAAGAAATCCGGCCACCATCATCGCAACAACGTCTGTGATCATTAACATGGTGGTGAGCATTGAGGGCCATTCCTCAACATGCAACATGGTTATTTTCTTTATTACCGATCCATCCCCAGCTCATCAAGCATTTCATCCTGCATTTTCTGGCTCCAGACAACTTCACCATCAACCTCGAATTTGTTCACCTTCATCGATTTGTACTTTTCATTGACATCTCCGGTAGCAGTCACAGTTTCCAAGGCATGAGTCGCCTTGAGACCAAGCCCGAGATTGGTAAGAAAATAATGGTTGCCTTCAGGTGTCACCAACACAAAATCCTTCTCGATGGCCAACATGGGGTCTTTCTTGTCGATCGGACAGGTATATCCCTGGACAAAACAGGTAAACCCGATCATCTTTCCAGTGATGCTCTTCATCTCCGCGCTGGCTGACAAAGGCAGGCATATCATCGCACATACAAAGGGCACACAAAGGATTAAATAACGTAACTTTCTCTTTTCCATAACGGTTCCCTCCTGGTAAGTATTGAAGCTTGCTGTAGCACTCAAACGTTTTATCGCCCTCTCTGTGTTGACAAATACTATTCTCAGCTGCATTTCTTTTTAACAATAAGGACAAAGATAATAATGTCAGTACGGAGATGCAAGATAGCTGAGGGAATAAATGTTCTTATAACACCAGCACCCAGCACATAGTGTCTTTTTTTTCTTTTTGTTTTGCCAAGCGCCTGATGCCTGATGCCCAGTGTCTCACATCTCGAATCACGTGAGATTTTCTCTTTACCCCTCACATCTCGAACCAAAAAAGTCTTTCCTGACAGCACCCCAAGGGCATTTCTTTCAGGGCACCTGTAGCCTTTGTTCTTTGTCCCTCTGTCCCTAAGATCTCGAATCCCAATTCTTCTCTTTCACTTTGTGCCTTTGTGCCTCTGTGCCTTCCTGTCCGGCGTCTTGTCGGGCGTAGCTGAAAGCGAAGCCTGAAGTTGAAAACGAAGCCTGATCTCCCTTTTTCAACGAACGTGTTATTGACATACCTCAGGCCTTCCTTCATATAATTACCAAATAATATTTTAATGAAATATCATTCAGATAGGAGGGGGTATGGCCAATAAAAATGACAATGACGTCCAGGGTGCGGCAATAAAAACCCGTATAAAAAGAAGATCGTTTTTGAAATGGGCAGCTGCGTTTGCCGGTGGACTCGCCCTGCTGGTCTGGGGGCTCTTTCCGAAAAAGAGGAATCAGGTCCCGCAGCCGGTGACAACACCGGCAGGTAACCGCGAAAAGCTCATCTATATCGCCATTGACGGCCTGCATCCCGGCTATCTCGAACTCGACGCAGGCGGCCTGCCCGGGGGGAGTGAGGGCAACTGGCTCATGCCCAATATCCATGCGTTTCTGAATACATCACTCTGGTATAAGAATGCCAGGGCATTTCTCCCTGCTGCCACGGATATGAACCACCTCAACGCACTGGCAGGAACCTCCTCCGCCCAGACAGGCATCGTCAGCGTGTGGGCCCAGCCGACAGGCTGGGACAAAGATGGAAAGGTTATCATACAGAACACCAGCATGTCTTTTGCCAGGGATGAGAAAGGACGGTCCGTGGACACCCTCTTCCATGCATGGAAACGCCGCTGGCCCGACTCCAAGACACTGTTCATCACGGGCAAGGAATGGGTGGGCGAAATGTTCCGTCTCAAGGAAGGCGGCTCCATCATAGATCTCCTGGTTACCGGGCCGGACCATCCCGAATACCTTGAACCTCCCCGCAAGGGAAGCTTTGCCGACCCTCCTGGGGATATGGATGCAGCCTGTGACCCCGAGTCAAAACGTCTCGGGATCTTTGACGGGCCCATGGGCTTAAGCGATATCTCGACCCGTGCCTATACAGGCCAGGGAAGTTTTCTTACTCTGCAGATGCAACACTTTGCCAAACATTTTCCCCACGACAGCTGGACTGTGGAATCCACACTGGAGCTATTCAGACGGCAAGACCCTGACATGGCATATATCCTTCTTGCCCAGTGCGACGATGCCGGACACACCATCGGAAACGCCTGGGACCCTTCGGAATTCATACCGACTGATGCACCTGTGGATCTGCCGCAGGGCTGCGAGGACAAGCCGGAATACCACCTGGTCAGCAGCCGCAACAAACTCCTCTTCAAGGAGGCTATCCTGGATGTGATCCGCGATGTGGACATCCAGTTCGGTCGTCTCATCGAGGGGCTGAAAACACAGGGTGTGCTCAAAAAGGCAAAGATCATCTTATTGAGTGATCACTCCTCCATAAACCACCTCTCCTCTGACGTCTTCTCCTCCACCGATGCCATGGGACTGCTCGAAGACGCAGGCATTGCGGACAAGAAGAATGTGTATGCCTTTTCCGTGAGCAGCTACGGCGTATTATACTGGCGCAACGACAAGGAGCAGATTTCACAGGCAAAGGAACTGCTCGAGGCACACCGGGCACTCAACCCTCAAACCGGGCAGACAGAGTGCCCGTGGTGGGTGCTGGACCGTAACGACATGAAACACGGTGTTGACGGGGTGTGCCTGCCGGGAGAGCTGTACCACACCTACTACATCGAAACAGACAAGGAACAGACCATGATGTGGCCCGACCTCATCCTCCTGGCAAAAAACGGCTGGCAGATTCCTGTCTACAACGGCCACGTCCCCAATGTCGGCATCAAGGCGCCGAAATGGACTCCTCCGTGGCGGGTGTACAATGGCGGTCACGGCTCTGTGGACACACTCCCCATTGTCGCGGCAATCTCCATACCCGGAGGCAAAACCGGCATACATCAAAGTCCTATCACCATCGCAGATCTCGGGGTCACTGCAGCCTCGCTGTTCGGCCTGAACCTCAACAGCACCACCATAGGGAAAGACCTGAGCGCCGACCTGCTCTGAGCAGCATCATAAGATTTTACTGTTGCCCCTGCCCGACAGGAAGCCGGACGTGTCCGGCGTCTTGTCGGGCGTAGTTGAAAATGAAGCCTGAAGCCAAAAGCAAAGCGGGAAGTTGAATAACCAAGACCTCTGTGCCT
>CAYRCP010000086.1:0-7575 GCA_964422755.1 uncultured Bacteriovoracaceae bacterium
TTTTGCGGGCATGTGGGCTCGTGATACCGGGTATAAGGTCTGAGGTATGGGGTTTAAGGTTTTAGGTGGAATAGGTCAGGACATGGGTAACAGCGCGCCTGTTCACGTCTTTTGTTTTTCATCCATCACTCCAATCCTCCATTACTCCATCACTCCAGATAAAAATATAATCACGCCTGAAAGGCGCTCTCACACCCTACACCTTATACCTTGAACCCTGTACCTTGGTCTTCCTACAGCCAGATAAGACCTATCAGCAGGCAGCTTGAACCCACGAGGGCTATGTAGTCTGAAGACACAGCCTTCATCTGTTTCATTCTCGTCCTGGTGATACCCGGGGAATATCCGCGAAGTGTCAGTGCGATGGCAAGATCGTCCGCCCTTCGAAACACACTGTAGAGAAGCGGCACCAGGATGGGAACGAGAGACCGGACTTTTTTGAGAAGCCCGCCTGATTCGATATCCACGCCTCTGGCCTTCTGTGCCTTGATGATGCGGTCCGTTTCCTCAAAAAGCAGCGGGATAAATCGTATGGCGAGCATCACTAAAAGCGCAATTTCATCGATGGGGACCCTGAGATATTTCAGCGGGGTCATGTACCATTCAAGGGCCCATACCATATCCAGGGGAGAAGTGGTCAGGGTCATGAGCGTGGAAAGCCATATGGCAAACACAAGCTGGAATCCCACCTTTACCCCGCCTATAAGACCCTGCCAGGTTGCATGAGGCAGCCAGGAGATGGCGTCCCCGGGCGTCATGAATATATGAAGCAGAGCGGTAAAGAGGAAAAGCCAGAGAAAGGGGCTCAAGCCGGCAATGAGTCTCTTTAAAGGCACCCGCGAGGCAACAGTCGCTCCCAGGCAGGACATAAAGAACAGACCGAGTCCGCAGGGTGTATCGAGCTGGAAAGCAACCCCTATGCCCAGGGCCATGAGAAAAATCTTCACCCGTGGATCTGCTGCATGAACAAAAGACTCCATTGGCAAATATTGTCCGAGTGTAACTTTCATTGTCCCCTTAACAGCCGACCCGCCTGTGGCAGGGCCAGTCTCAGGATAATATCAGATGTTCTGCTATCTGTACTGCGTTGAGTGCAGAACCCTTTCGTAAATTGTCGGAGACGATCCACATGGCTATCCCGTTATTTGTGGACAGATCTTCACGAATTCTGCCAACAAAACACTCATCTCTTCCCGTTGCATACACTGCCAGCGGGTACACGTTGCGGGATGGATCATCTTCCACTTCCACGCCCGGGGTCTCGTCCAGCAGACTCCTGACCTCGGCGCAGGATATCTTGCGCGCAGTCTCGATATTCACCGACTGGGAGTGGGAATAGAACACCGGTACCTGCACAGAGGTCGCACATATTCGTATCTTGTCATCCTCCATGATCCTGCGTGTTTCATTGGCGATGCTCATCTCTTCTTGTGTGTAGTCATTGTCGCAGAATTTATCCACATGCGGCACGGCGTTGAATGCTATCTGATGCGGGTACACCTGAGAAGTAATCTCCCTGAAGGTGTAGAGATCCCGTATCTGTTCGGTAAGCTCATCTATAGCCGGCTTGCCGCAATCGGATACCGCCTGGTATGTCGAGAGCACGATGCGTCTGATCCTGGCTTTTTTGTGAATGGGATACAGCGCAACGACCATCTGGATGGTGGCAGCGTTGGGACTTGCAATAATGCCTTTATGTTCCTTTATCTTGTGTGCATTCACCTCTGGAATGACAAGGGGCACGTCCTCATCCATTCTGAAGACCGACGAGCCATCGATCACAACACTGCCCTGCTGTACGGCTACAGGTGCAAATTCTTTACTCACCGCATTTTCAGCGGCAAAAAAGACCACATCACTGCCGTCAAACGAGTGTTCTTCCAGGACCTTGACAGGGAGTTCCGTGTCGTTATACTCCACCCCCCCGCTGATCGACTTGTGTGTATCCAGAAGCACCAGTTCTTTTATGGGAAAAGCTCTTTCTTCGAGTATTCTCACTAATTCGGTGCCCACAGTACCTGTGGCACCTACAACAGCAACCCTATATCCTGATGCCATTTTTTACCTCTTATTGTTTTTTTACCTCGTAAAGCTCTCCGAAACCTTCTATCCGGCATCAGAAATACGGCAGGAACATCGTTGGATAAACCGCATCAAGGGGTTATACCTTAAGCGTTGTATCTTTTTGCTTTAGATCTCGCCCAGTGCTTGTCATAGTTAGTCTAAAACGAAGCAGTTTACCTTTGTGCCTCTGCCTGTCCGGCATAGCTGAAAGCGAAGACGTATGCCAGAAATCCTGTGTCCCAAGTCGTGTTCTTTTCCTTTGTGCCTATGTGACTTTGTGCCTTAGATCTCGAACGACCATGAGATTCTCTCTTAGTGCCTGAGATCACGAACTCTCCTGAATATTCTTACACCTTAAACCCTATACCTTAAACCCAGGTTTTTTATTCCTAAAGCCTAGAACCTAACGCCTGGAGCCTTTTCTCTATTTATATCTTACCCGTCTTTTGTATATGTTTCATAAGTCCGCCATCTTCAATCAAGTCCTGCATAAACGGGGGAATGGGCTTGGCCTTATAGAGCTTTCCCGTAGAGATATCCTTGATCAGCCCGCTTGTGGCATCAACCTCCACCACATCACCCTGACTAATCTCGCGCGATGCCTCCTCGGATTCGAATATGGGCAGTCCCATATTGAAACTGTTCCGGAAAAAGATCCTGGCAAAACTCGACGCTATGACACAGCTTATTCCGGATGCCTTGATGGCGATCGGTGCATGCTCTCTTGAAGAACCGCATCCAAAATTCTTGCCGGCAACGATCACGTCGCCGCTGGAGATCTTGGCGTAAAACTCAGGATCAGCATCTTCCATACAGTGTTTTTTCAGTTCCTCGGGATCCGATGTGTTGAGATACCGTGCAGGAATAATTGCATCCGTATCGATATCATCTCCGAAGAGGAATGCCTGTCCTTTGAGAATCATGAGATTACCTCCTGAGGGGATGAGATCTTGCCGGTAATGGCAGAGGCGGCAGCAACAGCAGGACCGGACAGATAAACCTCGCTTCTCGGGTCACCCATTCGGCCTACAAAATTCCTGTTTGTAGTTGCCAGTGCCTTTTCTCCCTGTGCCAGTATACCCATGTGTCCGCCAAGGCATGGACCACAGGTTGGAGGACCGAGAATGGCCCCGGCATCCAGGAATATCTTGATCAGTCCTTCGTCTTCAGCGTTTCTGAAGATCTCGGGGGTGGCAGGCAGAACAATACAGCGGAGCCCCCTGGCAACTTTTTTGCCGTTCAGAATCTGTGCGGCAATCCGCAAGTCTTCAATCCTGCCGTTTGTGCATGAGCCGATCACAACCTGATCTACTCGCACCTCTCCAACATCGCTGATCCCTCTGGAATTCTCCGGCAGATGGGGAAAGGCTACCTGCGGCTCGATATTGGCACAATCATATTCTTTCATGGAAATATAGGCTGCATCAGAGTCGCTTTCATACATACTATAATGCCTCTTGGCCCGCGGCCTGACATACGCCTCGGTTTTCTCATCAGGCGCGATTATCCCTGCCTTTGCGCCGGCTTCAATGGCCATGTTCGATATTGTTAGACGGTTACTGACGTCAAGCGATGAGATTGCAGGGCCATCGATCTCGAGAACATGGTACAGACCTCCATCAACACCGATATCTCCGATAAGATAGAGGATGAGATCTTTCCCGCCGACCCAGGGCTGGAGTTTGCCGTTAAAGGTGAATTTCATGGTCGATGGGACCTTCATCCAGGCCTGTCCGGTCATGATGGCAGCGGCAAGATCAGTGCTGCCCACCCCTGTGGCAAAAGCACCGAGTGCCCCATAGGTGCAGGTATGGCTGTCGGCACCGATGATGAAATCACCCGGCAGGACAAGACCCTTTTCCGGGAGCAGGGCATGCTCGACCCCGACATCACCGCCATCGAAAAAATTCTCAATATCGTGTTCATGCGCAAAATCACGAACCATCTTGCACTGATTTGCCGAGGCAATGTCCTTGTTCGGGGTAAAATGATCAAGGACAAATACTACCTTTTTCCTGTCGGCAATCCGGTTCAGGCCGCTTGCGTTGAATGCCTGAATCGAAAGGGGTGCGGTAATATCATTGGCAAGTGCTACATCCACATTGACCTTGATAATGTCACCAGGCTTGAAATCCGGCGTATCCGTATGAGCCTGAAGTATCTTTTCAGCAATCGTCATTCCCAATGAATTGTTCCTCCTTCTAATGATGTGTCTCTTTGGAGGACTTCTTAGTCTTTAAGAACTCCATCCTGTTCATGGCGTTGACCAGGGCCTTTGCAGAGGCCACAAGAATATCCGGATCAGATCCCTGCCCTACTGCCACGGTGTCCCTGTCTTTCAGTTCAACCGTCACCTCACCCTGGGCATCCGTGCCGCCGGTAATGGAACTGACGGAGAATCTGTTGAGTTCGGCATTAAAGCCGGTCATCTTGATGATGGTCTTGTACAGGGCATCCACCGGTCCATTTCCGAAGCCTGCCTCTTTTACGGTCTCGTTATCGACAGCAAGCTGTACTGTTGCAGTAGGCACCACGAGAGTTCCTGAATTTACATTGATGTGCTTGAGCTCGTATTTGTCGGGCACCCGGTATATCTCTTCAAGCACAATGGCCTCGATATCTGCATCATAGATCTCTTTCTTCCTGTCAGATATCTCCTTGAACCGGTTGAATACCTTGACAAGGTCCTTCTCGCTCAAGTGATAACCCAGCGACTCGAGCCGATTGCTCAGGGCATGCTTTCCGGAGTGTTTTCCCAGTACCAGATTAGTTTTACCGATCCCAACAGCCTCGGGGGTCATAATCTCGTAGGTGGACCGTTCTTTCAGATAACCGTCCTGATGGATGCCTGCCTCGTGGGCAAATGCATTCGCCCCGACGATTGCCTTGTTGGGCTGGACCGGGATGCCGGTAATATGGGAAACGAGCCTGCTCGTCGGATATATCTGGGTTGTGTCTATCCCGGTAGAGAGATTGTAGAGGTCCTTCCTCACATTGAAGATCATGACGGTCTCTTCCACAGAGGTATTCCCTGCCCGCTCTCCGATACCATTGATAGTGCACTCGATCTGCCGGGCTCCGGCCAGTACGGCTGACAGGGAATTGGCCGTTGCAAGCCCCAGATCATTGTGACAGTGCACACTCACCGTGACATCATCGATCCCGTTGACCTTTTTCTTGAGATAGCTGATCAGATTATAAAATTCCAGAGGGTTTGTATACCCTACCGTATCAGGAACATTTATCGTATCGGCCCCGGCTCTAATCGCGGCGTTGAAAACATCCACCAGAAAGTCCCTATCAGAGCGCGTTGCATCCTCTGCGGAAAACTCTACACTCGGGGAAAATTCATGGCAGAAACCCACGGCCTCGGTGACGGCCTTAAGCACCTCGTCATGAGACATGCGCAGCTTATGCTTGAGATGAATATCAGAAGTTGCTATGAAGGTGTGCAGGCCGGGCATGGCAGCGTCTTTGACCGCGTCCCATGCAATCTTGATATCATCCTCACGTGTCCTGCACAGACCGATAACGATTGCCTTATTAACCTCATCAGCCACAGCCTGAACCGCATCGAAATCCCCGGGAGACGACACGGGGAAACCGGCCTCGATCTTGTCCACCCCCAGAATCTCCAGCTGCTTGGCAACCAGGACCTTTTCATGCACATCCATGCTTGCACCAGGAGACTGCTCTCCATCGCGCAGGGTCGTATCAAAGATTATTATCCTGTCTTGTGACGCCTTCATGTCCACTGCCTTCTTCTTGTTTCTTTTCCTTGAAATAAACCCGCACAAACTGGAGAGCGTTCCAGAGCGTTCCGCCAATAATAAAGATCATGCAGAGCACGAAGATCATTATCTCCGGAGCGAGAGCAACTACCATAAGCAGCAGAACCCCTGCAACCAAAAGTTGAAAAGGATGGGCCTTTATATATGAGATGTGTTTAAAACTCGGGAAGCGGATATTGCTCACCATCATGAATGACAGGATATACATCCCGCCAAGAACCGCTATCGAAGGAATCGGTCCGACGACCTTGGACAGGAGCACAACGCTTGTGACCGCAGCGGCAGCAATGGGGATGGGTAATCCCGTGAAGGTAGTGAGATTGTGCGATGTATCGGTGTTGAACCGGGCAAGTCTCAGCGCCCCGCACGCCACAAAGAGAAAACACGCAATGAACCCGAATCGTCCGTACTGGTTCAGTTGCCAGAGATATGCCATGATAGCCGGTGATACCCCAAACGCGATGACGTCTGAGAGCGAATCATATTCCTTGCCGAATTCCGAGGTGGAGTTGGTCATACGAGCCACCCTCCCGTCTACCCCATCGATGAAACCGGCAATGAGAATGAGAACGGCAGCCATGTAGTAATTGCCTTTCAAGGAAAACGAGATGGAGTAAAAGCCGCAGAACAGGCTCATGGTAGTGATAAAATTTGGAAGAAACGGTACTGTTCTTTTACGTTTTCCCTGTTTTCTACTCATCTCTACGCCCTCCCGAGAACGGTCACTCCGGCAACAGTCTTTTCTCCCTTTTTCACCATAACATCAACCCCATGGGGGAGATAACATTCAAGCAGTGATCCAAATCGAATAAGCCCGATCTTTTGTCCTGCCTCGAGCATATCACCAGGTTCAACCCAGCAGGAGATTCTCCTGGCAATGAGGCCTGCCACCTGATCGACCCTGAACACACCGATATCGTTCTTGATATAGTGGATCATGCGTTCATTATCCAGGGTCTTTTTCCCCATATTGGCCATATGAAATTTCCCGGGGCGATAGCGCTTTTCCATTACAATACCGCTTGTCATGGCCCGGTTTACGTGAACATTAAACACCGACATGAAGATCGAGATCTTCCTGCACGGACCTACCTGTTCTTCATCGGACTCGACAATATCCAGAACCGTCCCGTCTGCGGGGGAAAGGATGAGATCTTTCCCCTGCGGGATGTCCCGGTAAGGATCCCGGAAAAACCAGGTTACAAAGGCTACAGGGGCAAACCCCAGCAGCCAGAGCCTGGTTTTAGAGAGCACAAATGCCACCACTGCTGAAATGGCGATAAAAGGAAAGCCCTCTTTTCGTATCTTCACTAATTTTCCTTCTTGTTGACCTTGCGATCCTTTGCAATCCAGGGCATCATGGATCTCAGCTTGGCACCTACTTCTTCAATCTGGTGGCTTTCGCCCTTCTTTGTCAATGCATTAAAGGTAGGCCTGCCAGCCTGATTTTCGAGTATCCATTCCTTTGCAAACCTGCCGTCCTGGATCTGGGCGAGAATCTCTTTCATGATCAGTTTGACCTCATCATCGATAATGACCGGTCCCCTGCTGATATCACCGTACTGGGCAGTATTGCTGATGGAATACCGCATATTCGAGATACCGCCTTCATAAATGAGATCCACGATGAGCTTGAGTTCATGCAGACATTCGAAATACGCCATTTCCGGGGCATACCCGGCCTCAACCAGCGTCTCGAAACCTGCAGTGATCAGCGATG
>CAYRCP010000087.1:0-7564 GCA_964422755.1 uncultured Bacteriovoracaceae bacterium
TGTGCGGGTATGGATGTGACTGATGCAATCAGTCATCCTGACATCGGTCCTGTTGGCCGGGCCTTGTGGACAAAGGTGGATCGTTTTGAAAAACCCACCATTGCAGCCATCAACGGCCATGCCTTGGGCGGCGGCTGCGAACTTGCTCTTGCCTGCCACTTCCGGCTTATGGCGCAAAACGACAGAGCAAAAATGGGCTGCCCCGAGCTCAACCTCGGCATTATCCCCGGCTGGGGAGGAACCCAGAGACTGACACGGCTGCTGGGCAGGACCAAGGCCCTGGAACTCATGCTCCTGAGCAAACGTCTCACTCCCGGTGAAGCCCTTGACGCCGGGCTTGTGGACAAAGTCTTTCCGCCTGAGGAACTCATGCCGCAGGCAAGGGAACTGGCAACAACACTGAGTGAGAAAGCCCCCCTTGCGGTGAAGGCGGTGCTCAGGTCAGTCCAGGCTCACCTTGATCATGGCATGGATGCAGGGCTCGAGGAGGAGACAGCTCAGAGCGATGTGTGCGCCTCTTCCAAGGACGCCATCGAAGGATTCACCGCATTTCTGGAAAAGAGAAAGCCTGTATTCAAGGGCGAATAATATTTTACTATTGGAGGGATCATGAAAGGGAGTGATATACACAAGATTGCAGTTATCGGAGCAGGAGCCATGGGCAACGGCATAGCCCAGAATGGAATCCTCGCAGGCTATACCGTGGCAATGCGCGATATCGAGCAGCGCTTTGTGGACAAGGGGCTCGATACCATCAAAGGCAGCATGGCCAAATTCCTGGGCAAGGGCAAGATCACACAGCAGCAGCACGATGACGCTATGGAGAGGCTGATCCCCGTAGTCGATCTCGAAACTGCGGTAAAGGATGCAGATCTCATCATAGAGGCAGCACCCGAAAATCTCGACCTCAAAAAGAAGATCTTTGCAGAGCTGGATACTTTTGCCCCTGCGCATGCCATCCTTGCCAGCAACACCTCGACCATGAGCATCACCGAGATAGCATCTGCCACCAAAAGACCCGAACAGGTGGTGGGAATGCATTTTTTCAACCCTGCAGTGCTGATGAAGCTCGTGGAGGTCATCTACGGGGAAAAATCATCCGATGCTGCTGTTCAGGCAACGTTTGAGGTCACCCGGAAGATGGGTAAAATCGGCGTTATTGTCAAAAAAGACTCGCCTGGCTTCATTTACAATCGTGTCAACGCGCCCACCGGCCTTCTCCTGCAGCGAATTCTCGAGGCTGGCAGCCCGACACCTGAGCAGTTCGATGCGGCGTTCAAACCTGTTATGCCCATGACACCCTTTGAACTGGTGGACTACGTGGGCATTGATATTGTTCTCCACACACAATCGTACTACTCACAGACCATCTCCAATGACTATACCCCCACCAAGGCACTGGTGGACATGGTAGATTCGGGGAATCTCGGTATGAAAACCGGCAAGGGAATCTATGACTGGTCGGCGGGCAGACCCCAGATCGACACATCGAACCCCACCACAGAGTACGATCCCACGCACATGATTGCCCTGCAGGTAAACGAAGCCACGAAGCTGCTCGAAGAAGGTGTGGTCGACTCTCCCAAGGACATCGACCTTGCTATGGCAAACGGCGGAGGCGGCATAGGCCCGTTTGCCCTTGCCAAGTCAATCGGCTTTGATTTACTGGTGGATAAATGCAACGAGCTTGCAGACAAGTTCGGCATCGAAGTCTTCAGGCCTACTAAAACAATGCTTGAAGGAAATATAGAGGTCTGATTTCCACCAGCTTCATACTTATCCATAATGAATACCCCCCCTCTTGCCCCCCCGGGGGGGGGTAATATATTATCCCTGTGTTGAGTATTGTGTTGTTTCATTGGGTTGGGTCATTCTGGATGCCCGCGATCCCAGGCATCAGGCTTCGTTTGCAACTACGCCCTGACAAGTAAGGCACAACGTTAAAAAAAGAAATGGGGCTCATGATCTTAGGGCCAAAGTTAAAACCGTGCAATCCGTGAAATCCGTGCCAGAAAATATTATACTCAGGCCTGTTCGTGTGAAAGTTATCAATCAATTATTCTCATTCATCTCAAAATAATAGCCTGGTTTATTTGATTATTTCTTTTCTTTTTTATTATCGGCCTTGTTTGTGCATTTTATGCTTGACACAAAACAGCAGCACTCTATATCTTTACAGCATACACAACAGAGGCGGATTTTCACTCATGAAAAGGCTAACAGACGCATTCCTGAGATCCTCGGCAACTCTTCTCGACGCGACAGGTCTATCCCTTTTCATAACAAGCTGGAATTATCTCCGCCAGTCAGGACACACATAGGCAAACTATACTGTGAGGAAATCAGGAGATGACAAAGATCAGAATCGTTGTTGCAGAAGATTATACGATTGTGAGAGAAGGCCTGTGCTGCCTGCTGAAAACCTATCCCGAATTTGATGTTGTTGGCGAGACCGGTGACGGCTTCAAACTGCTCGAGCTTGCTCAAACCCTGTCTCCTGATCTGATTCTGACAGGACTTGCCCTGCCGAAGCTCTCGGGTACTGATGCAGTAAGGCTGATCAAAAAACGATTCCCCACTATCAAGATTGTCGTACTGACCTTTCACACATCCGAGGAACATCTGATCGAGTCTTTCCGTGTCGGTGCAGATGGGTATGTTTTAAAACGGGCAACCCGCAGCGAGCTTGAAGCAGCGGTTAGAAGCGTTTTAAGCGGAAACCATTTTGTCTCTCCAGGAATAACAAGAGGGGTGATTAATGCCTATCTCGAGAATCAAAAAACGCCTGAGATTGAACCCTGGAAAAAACTCCTGACCAACAGGGAAAAAACAACCCTCAAGCTGGTAGCCGAAGGTTACACGAGCCGACAAATCGCCCAGATGCTTTCTATCAGTGCGAGGACTGCTGAAAAACATCGCTCCAATCTCATGAACAAACTGGATATACACACCATTGCGGGCCTCACCTCTTTTGCCATTAGCAAAGGCCTTGTCAACCAGTAAATTTCTACGCACAACAGGAAAAGGATAGGCTGAAGCGTAGTCCCTTTGTTGTAAAGTTCTTGCAAAAATGGCAAAATTTATTGTCATGTCCGCAACTGTCTGGAGATAAGATATTCTTGTAGTATAGTAACTGGAGAAAAGAAAAACTCGCGCAAAGGCGCCAAGACGCAAAGAATGAGGGAACCTGAGAGAAGAAAGATCATCTTTGATCCCTTGGCGCCTTGGCGGCTTGGCGCGAGAATGAATTATTTTTGAACAACACCCCAGCACATAACGGCTATTTAGCCTGCACTTTGATGTCGCATAGGCTATGCGACATTTTTTTCGAAGTCACATTTTTAAAACTTCTTAGTTTAAGGCTTGTCCGGGTTAGGGGCTTGACCTATTCAAATGACTATCCACAGAGACCTAACAGCCTTCAGCCTACAGCCTACAGCCTAGATAAAGCACCCCAGCGGCATTTCTTTCAGGGCACCTGAAGGCATCAACAACACCTTACAACTACGCTGCAATCCGTATCCCTGTTTGCAGCCGCACTTGCATTAATGTTACGCCGAGAACTTCATTGCCTGATATTTTTTATCCGCTTTTGACTTAAGTCAATTCATCCTTTTTCGTTTCCGTGTGAGAACGCAACCACATACTTGAGTACCAACGAAACTGGGCGGGATGGGTAGACAATCACACACAGCCGGATATTATTAGACCGGGTGGTGCAAACTCAAAGAATCGAGACCTGGACGTCTCCATTCGACAGCGGATCAGCCTGTCCCATTCAGTATGGCAAGCTCCACGAACAGCCACATTGGCCATGAACGGTTTCGGTACGTGCTCAGGACAATAATGACTGAGAAAGGAGAACGAAAGATGTTTTGTTATCAATGTCAAGAAACTGCAAAGAATTCAGGATGTACCCTTAGAGGTGTCTGCGGCAAATCCCCGGAGACCTCAGACCTTCAGGACCTCCTCATATACGTGTTGCGCGGGGTCTCTCTCTGGGCACTTCAGGCAAAGACCCTGGGAGACCTTGATCAAAAGTATGGACAGTTTGTGACAAAAGCCCTTTTTGCCACCATCACCAATGCCAATTTTGACGATCAGAGGATTATTTCGCTTATCAATGAGGCCCTTGCGATCAGAGAAGAACTGAAGGCTGCATGCGCAGGTTCGCTTCCCGGCAATGTACATGATGCGGCCACCTGGTCTTCAGCTGATGTAAACGAGTTTCACACCAAGGCCCGGTCCATCGGTGTGCTCGCAACCGAGAATGAAGATGTACGCTCGCTTCGGGAGCTGCTGATCTACGGCATCAAAGGCATCGCAGCCTATGCCGACCACGCGGCCCTTCTGGGAGAGGTCGACCCGGAGATCCATGATTTTATGATGGAAGCACTTGCATCCACGACAAAAGAGAAGAGTGTCGAGGAGATGGTGAACCTGGTTATGCAGGCTGGTGAAATGGCGGTAAAAACCATGGCACTGCTCGATACGGCAAACACCCGGGCATATGGCAACCCGGAGATCACAAAGGTGAATATCGGGACAAGAAACAATCCCGGAATTCTCATCTCAGGACACGACCTCAAAGACATGGAGGAACTCCTCGAACAGACAGCCACGACCGGGGTCGATGTATATACCCATGGCGAGATGCTTCCGGCCCACTACTATCCTCTGTTCAAGAAACATGACCATCTCGTTGGCAATTACGGCGGTTCATGGTGGAAACAGGGGGAAGAGTTCGCATCATTCAACGGTGTGATCCTCATGACCACGAACTGCATCATCCCGGTAAAAGACTCATATAAAGACAGGATCTTCACCACGGGTATGGCCGGATACCCTGGAGTAGCACATATCCCTGACAGGGTAAAAGGCGGCAGCAAAGACTTCTCCGCGATCATCGAACTGGCTAAAACATGCCCGCCTCCCACCGAGATCGAACAGGGAGAAATAACCGGTGGCTTTGCCCACAATCAGGTCCTGGCCCTGGCCGATAAGGTGGTAGATGCAGTCAAATCCGGTGCCATTAAACGTTTTGTCGTGATGGCAGGATGTGACGGCAGGCAAAAACAACGCAGCTATTTCACCGAGGTTGCACAATCGCTTCCGCACGATACGGTCATCTTGACAGCGGGATGCGCGAAATACCGCTACAACAAGCTGGATCTCGGCGATATCGGCGGAATCCCCCGGGTGCTCGATGCCGGACAGTGCAACGACTCGTATTCCCTGGCAGTGATTGCATTGAAGCTCAAAGAAGTATTCGGCCTCGATGACATTAATGACCTGCCCATCTCATACGATATTGCATGGTACGAGCAAAAGGCGGTCACCGTACTTCTGGCCCTTCTCTTCCTGGGCGTCAAAGGCATTCGTCTTGGCCCGACGCTGCCGGCATTTCTCTCCCCGAACGTGGCCAAGGTGCTTGTGGATAAGTTTGACTTGAAACCAATCGGTGAGGTGCAGGGAGATATCGATGCCATGATGGCAGGGGTCTGATGTAGTGCATGACAGGCCGGTAAAGATGGGAGCCGGCCTGTCATGAGGTCAGATCAGGGAAACGAACCGTTTGTACAATGACCTCTTGTGTGATTGGGTGCAGTTCGCCGCGGCAGACCGCACCCAATCACCATATTCATAGTATGCAAAGGTTTGAGTATAAAAGGTATACACCAACGGCAGGTAACACTCTCGGCCGTTCAAGGTTTTTTATCCTGAGTCTGTCTGTTCAGACCTGAAGTATTCTCCCCTGCTTCTTCCTCAGCTGTTCCACTCATCGGGTAAAGGCTGGGGACCGGGTACGATGCCTTCAAGATCAGGATCTTCGACGCCTTCTGCAGGTACTTCGCTTGATTTAATGTCTTTACGTTCCATCTTGCGGGTTTCTTTGTCTTTCTTTTTCCGCCTTTTTGCTTCTTCCCGTGCCTTTTTCTTAAATGTGTTCTGTGATCTGCTAGCCATACTTATCTCCCGGCACGTTTTTATACTGAAGACCTCTTAGATCCGGACGAGCCTACTTCAAAAACTGCTTGCGTGTGAAATAACGTGAAATATTAAGGTAAAATCAGGGACGGAATGTACCCGTCCCTGTCTGGTATTTAACTTTTGCTAACGTTTGATGCCTGAGGGCCTTTTGGTCCGCTTACAACATCAAAGGTCACCCTCTGACCTTCTTCAAGCGTTCTGAATCCCTGCTGATTGATTGACGTGTGGTGAACAAAGACATCCTCACCACCATCTGCTGTGATAAACCCGAACCCCTTCTTCTCGTTAAACCATTTTACCGTACCCTCTGCCATGAACGCCCCTCTTGTTTCAGGCTCTTCCGGTTGGCAAAACGAAAGATCCTGATTGTTGTATTTCTGTAGATAAAAAACATCATCTATGAACGGTTGACTTGGCTGAAGTGTTGTTGAATAAGTCCTTCGTAAAATCAAGATCCACGTCAGATATTTTCTTATCCCAGATATCAGACATAATTAATGCATGGGCATATCTCATGTCAAGGCCAAAATAGGTGTTACAAAGCGTAAGAAACCAGCCCTGAAAAGGCAATTGGGGCATGTCTGTGCTGCATAAAATTGCTCGTTTTCACTGCAGCACAGATGTCAGTTTGCAGGAACCTCCAACAGCTTTATGGTTCTCTCGAGTTCATCACTCACCCGGGTATCGTCCCACTTCAATTCTGCTGCCGATAACGATGACATCAACGTGTTCTTTTACAAAATCGTCCATACATCTTTTCATGATGTTTCTCCCTTACGCATTCCTGTATATCAAATCCAGCCCCACGTCGTCTGTTCAAGATTTGGGAAAAGACCGTCTTCGCAGGCTCCTCGTTTCCACCCTTTTCAGCTTCCGTGCAGCTGAATCGAAAAACCTTTAAATTCCCGGCAACACCGCATGGTCATGTTGCCTGCCCTCATTGATAACAGATCAAATAAACAGAGCTTATACCCCGCAACACAAATATAAAAACTCTTCCCGCCCCATAACAGGGCCAGGCTCAGCCAGAAGATACCATAAGTATGAGCCCCGGAAAAGAGACTGCCTTAGATCCTGCTCCCCAAAGTCTCTACATTATTTTTTTGGCACGGATTTCACGGATTACACGGTTTTTTTATTAAATCCGAAATCCGAAATTCGAGATTCAAAATTCGAAATGTCTTTTTTTAACTTTGTGCCTTGCTTGTCCCGGCATAGCTGAAAGCGAAGCCGGATGCCTGAGATCTCGAGCTAACAGGCCCGTTCTGCCTAAGATCCTGAGCCCCAAGTCCTGCAAAAAACTTTGTGCCTTTGTGCCTCTGTCACTTTGTGCCTCTGAATCCCAAGCATACTTCGTCCGGCCTGACGTGTAAGGCATAGCCGAAGACGAAGCCTGAAGCTTAAAGCGAAGCCCGATCCAAACAGAAATTACGATTCAATATCAGAACCCAGGTTCTTTCTGATTTTTCGGAAATCTATCTTCTTAACGCCTGTCTTGGGAATCTCATCGACAATGACATAACGATCGGGCAGGGAGAATTTGGGGATCTCTCCGGAGTCTGCAAACTTTCGC
>CAYRCP010000088.1:0-7418 GCA_964422755.1 uncultured Bacteriovoracaceae bacterium
AACAGTAGCAGGAGGTGGTTGCATGAAGCGAAGTTCTTGCATGGTAATCGGCGTATTTTTGGTAATCCTTGCTGCCATGCCGGTGAGCCTTATGGCCGCAGACGAGGTAACTTTCACAGGGGTATTTCAGGGAACGAGCTACAACACCCATTTTCACCCTATTGCCGGTAAAATCGTCAGTGATGAAGGGCCGGAATACATGGTGGTGGATAATGACGTGGCACATGAGCTTTACCATATTACCGAAGGCAATAAGGTCAGGGCAACCGGTAAGATAAGTGACGGTCCGGAAGGGAAGCAGATCGAGCTGAAGGCATTTACACCGCTGGAATAAATGAAAGAGCAGGAGAGGTGCATGATGGACGAAAACACCACAGAGAAAAAGAAGTTTATGGATAAACCGGTCTCCAGGAGGGAGTTTGTTACCAGATTTTCTTCGGTTGCTGCTACAGGAGTGGCCGGAGCGGTAATGGCCCAGGCAGGACTGCCGAAGAAGGCGCATGCGAAAGAACAATTGCATCTTCCTCTTTCCAAGGGCGTCATCATGGTTGATGCCGAGAAATGCATCGGCTGCCGCTCATGTGAGAATATCTGCGCGCTCTACCATGAAGGAGAAGTAGGAACCTCGATCTCACGGATACATGTTTTGAAAGACTGGCGTGAGCCGGGCTCCTCCATTGAGACGGAATTTGCCCCTATGACGTGCCGGCAGTGCCCCAATCCGATGTGTGCGCAGGCCTGTCCTGTAAATGCGATTACCGTGGATGCAAAAACCGGGGCCCGGGTTGTTGACCAGGAGAAGTGTATCGGATGTGAGATCTGCCTGGGTGCATGTCCGTTTAACCCCCCGAGGATACAGGCGAACCGCACGATCAAAAAGGCATTCAAGTGTGATCTGTGCGGAGGCGACCCGATGTGCGTCAAGGTCTGTCCTGCATCGGCACTGACATTTACATCGTCAAAGTACGGTGTATAGACGGATGCTCATCACCCAAGAAGCGAGGAGAGGGAGAACGTTATGGCGAATTTGAAAGGATATGCAGGCAAAATACTCAAGGTTGATCTTGGGCTGGGTGAAATAACCACAATACCGACGTCAAGATATGTGCCCAAATATATCGGAGGCAGAGGCATCGCTACCAGGATATACTATGAAGATGTCGGTCCTGATGTGGCAGCCTTTGATCCGGAAAACGAACTGATATTCATGTCAGGTCCTCTTGGCGGGACATTGGCCCCGGGTTCGAGCCGGTTTTGTCTGGTTTCGAAAGCTCCACAGTCATACCCGACCGAATCGGTTGCAGATTCCAATATCGGGGGGGATTTTGGCCCCACGCTGAAATTTGCCGGCTATGATGGACTGATTGTTCGCGGCAGGGCGGATAAACCGTGCTACCTTATGATCGAAGACAATAAGGTCAAGATTCTCCCAGCAGACGGGATGTGGGGAAAGAAGAGCCTGGAAACCCAGAGAATGATCTGGAAGAAACACGGGCCGGATACCCAGACCCTGATAATAGGCCCTGCAGGTGAGAATCTCTCCCGCATCGCCATTATTCTTCACCAGTCCGGGTGTGCCTTCGGTCAGGGTGGATTCGGTGCCGTTATGGGGGCAAAGAACATCAAGGCCATTGCGGTAAAAGGCAATGGCACTGTGGCCATGGCCGATCCCAAGGAAGTAATCAAGCTCAGAGAATACACCATGAAGCTGGTCGGTCCCAAACATGGTGAGGTCAAAAAAGGCTTCCTGGGTCATGAGTACAAGAATGTCGCCGGATATTTCCAGCACTGGCTGGATGAAGGCGGGATGAAAACCGGGCTTCACAAGTTTGCCGAGCAGGGCAAGGCCAAGATGGGTGTTCAGGGGTGCTACGGTTGTCCTTTCGGCTGTCGGACTACCATGAAATGGGCCGAGGGAATGAACCTCACCGACGGTTCAACCCAGTGTTTCGAGGCATTCGGATACTGGCAGCACTGGTACAAGTGGTCTGATGTTGAAGGAATCGCCTGGGAATGGAATACCCTGGTGAACGATCTCGGATTGAATTCTACCGAAGTGACCGCATTGTACTGGCTCATTCAGAAGGGCCGGGAAGAGGGTTTTCTGACCAAAGAGAACACGGGCTGGGATATAGACCAGATGGGCAAAGAAAAATTCGACAACGGAACGTTCATTAACTGCGAGTTTTTCTATCAGCATCTCAACGATATTGCCAACGGAAAAGGATTTGGTCGCCACGTGGCCGAAGGTATGGCCAGACTGGCGGATTACATTACCGGTGATAAGAAGTTCGGAGAAAAACGAGACCGGGCCGGATATCATTACAATCTCCTGTTCCCCAAGGTCGGGCATGCAGGTGGATACCGCAGCCATTTCAATGCCATCAACTACGGACCCATGTTCTATTCATCGCTGGCCTATGGGGCTCTTGGGCAGAGGGATCCTGAAACCAAACACATTGACAACGGATTCCACAACCCGTTTGCATACCAGCCGCCGCTGAAGAAGTATATCAAGAGCGAGGATGAACAGTGGCACAAGATGGTGCCGGTACTTATGAAGAGACTGGTCGGTACGGACAAGCCGGCGATTCCTCCCGGATTTGAAGAAGCGGAAAAAGCGGTCAGGCTCTACTGGCAGCTCAACCTGGAGACCGATTGTCTGCAGGTCTGCGACTGGCTCATGGATGATCTCAGGGCAATCAGGTTCTGGAGCGTGTGGACTGAAGACGGATTTGGCGATCCTGACCTTCCCCGCAAGTTCTTCAATGCCATTACCGGAATGAATGTCTCGCGAGACGAGCTTTGGGAGAGTTGCGAGCGGGTATTCACGCTCGAGCGGGCAATAGCGTGCAGAGAAGGACGGCGCCGAAAAGACGATGATTTCAACAACGACTGGTATGAGTATGGCAAAAAAAACGGTGTGCAGCCCGAGGGTCTTCCCGGATCAGGGGTTGTGGGACGCAGCAAGGGTCGTGTCTACGAGCCGGAAAAACTCAGAATCGTCCTGGACAGGTTCTACAACCTGGTCGGTTGGAATTATGACGGCGTGCCCACAGAGAAACGGCTCAAGGATCTGGGCCTCGGTGATGTTGCCGCGGATCTGAAGAAGCGTGGCGTGCTTGCCTGATCCCATAGGTGCATGAAGACATGTGCTCCTTCGATCACTCCTACATGAAGGGAAGCACACAAGTTTTCGATGAATGAGCACATGTCGGTATCCGGGATAGGCTGGTGTATTTTTAGAGCCCCCGGATACCGGAGATGGGAGATCATCATCAGGGAGTGCAGAGACATACCAAGGGAGAAATAGACGTGGATAGAAGATCGTTTCTCAAAATGATAGCTGTTGGCTCTTCAGGGTTTGCTCTGGGAGTGAAACCCGGCATTGCATCAGCAGCCGGGGTGGTTGACAGCACTGAGTTCTATGCCGTTCTGGTCGATACCACGAAATGCATCGGGTGTATGCTGTGTGAGAGGGCCTGTGCTGAACTGAACGAACTGGAAGAACGCGACCTGACCGACAGAAGTGTGTTCGATGTCAGGCGGCCTACAACCGTTTCGCAATATACAGTGGTAAACCGGTACGATACGGAAAAAGGCGAGGTGTTTGTCAAGATGCAGTGCATGCACTGTAATCAGGCCAGCTGTGTTTCCGCCTGTCCGGTACATGCCCTGGAAAAACAGAAGGAAGGTCCTGTTGAATGGAACAGCAACTGTTTCGGCTGCAGGTATTGCATGGTTGCCTGTCCGTTTGATATCCCCAAGATCGAGTATAACTCTCCAACGCCTGGTATCAAAAAATGCGATTTCTGCTTTGATACGAAGATAAAAAATGGCGAGGTGCCGGCGTGCGTTGAAGCGTGCCCGAATGGGGCGCTTACATTCGGAACGCGCAGGGAACTGGTCGAAGAGGCTCGTGGGAGAATATATGCGCAGCCGGATAAGTACTACCACCATATTTACGGTGAACACGAGATCGGAGGCACGGGATGGCTCTATTTATCACCAGTTCCTTTCGATCAGATCGGTTTCCGGACAGATCTGGGTACGCGGCCATATCCGCAGTATACCAAGAGCTACCTTTCGAATATTGCCATTGTGGATCTGGTCGCACCGCCTCTTCTGATCGGATTGAGCTACATTGCCGGAACTAAATCCAAAAAAGCCAAAGACGATGAAGAGGATTAGCTGCGAGGGGAGATGTCATGAATGAAAATCCGAAAACAAAGGGATCCTGGCTTACGGAGCTCGCACCCAAGGGGAAGCTGTTAACCCCGTTCAATGTGGTAACCCTTCCGGTTATTCTTGTCGGTATTGCCCTGATCATAGTCCGATTTACTCAGGGGCTGGGCTCGGTAACCAATCTGTCACAGGAGTTCCCCTGGGGGTTATGGATCGGTTTTGATGTCCTGGTCGGGATTGCCTTTGCAGGGGGAGCATACGTACTTTGTTTTATATACTACATATTCGGGCATGAGAAATATCATCCCATCATAAGGGTCACCACCCTGAACGGGTTTCTTGCCTATTCCTTCTATGCCGCAGCCTTGATACTTGATCTTGGACGGCCCTGGAATGCCTTCAATTTCCTGACCGGAAACAAGTTCGGATTCAGCTCGGTCATGTTTCTGGTTGCCTGGCACTTCTTTTTGTATACCATCTGCCTTTTCGTGGAGTTTGCTCCGGGTATCGCCGAGTGGATAGGCTCAAAGCGTTTCTGGAAGATTATCAATGTTTGCAATCTCGGCGCGGTAATTCTGGGGATCACCCTGTCTATCGGGCATCAGTCTGGTGTCGGAGCTCTTTTCCTGCTGGCTCCTGCCAAGATACATCCCCTGTGGTATTCCGAGTTCATTCCTTTGCTCTTCCTGGTTTCGAGTGTATTTGCCGGGCTTTCCATGGTGATATTCGAGGGATCGGTTACCAATAGTGTTTTCAGGGCGCGCCTTTCGATCGAGAATGCGGCTGCGCACGATTCGCTTGTGGTGAGCATGGCACGGATATGTGCAGTGACCTTGTTTGTCTACCTGTCTCTGAAACTGCTGGAGCTCAATCATGGTCAGCACTGGGATCTGCTCATGACCCCGTACGGATACCTCTACCTGGTCGAGGTGGTCGGATTTGTGCTCGTTCCGCTGGTCATGTTTGTACAGGGCTCCCGGAACAGGTCTCAATCGGTGATAAAGACCGCGGCAGTGCTGAGTATGATCGGCATTGCACTCAACAGGTTCAATATCTGTATCATCGCCTATAACTGGTATCTGCCAAACAAGTATTACCCGACGTGGATGGAGGTTGTGGTCACGCTTACCGTCATATTCCTGGAGCTGTGGGTGTATCGCTGGGTGATTCAACGGATGCCGGTGCTGGGGCATTCTCCTCAGTGGGCCCGTGATGAATTATCCGTGACAGAGGTTCAGCATGGATAGCGTGATCAATCAGATCAAAGCAGGCGGGAAACAAGTGAGCAGGGAGGCATAAGATGGGTGATTTTAGCTACGTTGACATATTCGCAACAAAAGGCATGGACTACCTCATTGCCATTATATGTGTGCTCGCGCTGATAGTTTTATGGAAGTGGTTGCGAAAACCCGGCAAGGCTGCCGGAGAATCCGCAGTCTGGATATCCTCGATGGTGGGGGTGATAGCCGTCATCGTAATAGGTGCTGCCATTGCGGTTGTCTATCACGGCGGCTCTTCCGGTCCTGAGACAAAGACCATGAATGCAGGACTCGAGACGCTTCCGGTCTATGGCTTCAACCTTTTGGAAGTGCCTGATGGAACATTTCGCGGCGACTCGAATTTCGGGAGTTTCTCGTGTCAGGTAGACGTGACCGTGAAGGACCACACCATAAAGACAGTTGAGCTGATAAACAATGAGAAAGGCCAATCCCCGGAGGTTAAAGAGATCTTCAAGCGGGTACTTGATGAACAAACGCCGTATGTAAGCACTGTTTCAGGGGCAGAAATATTAACGAGAACACTTCTGAGGGCCATAGAGAACGCACTTCTCGGTGCTCTGTAGCACGAGGCCGGCCCGACAGTATCTTTTTCATCGCGAAGGGAGATTTTACATGCCCTGTCTGTGGGGGATAGCATCTATGAGGAATACGACATGCAGAATAATCTGTTTTTTTCCGGAAATGATCACGATGAATCCCTGTGTTTTATAAGATCATGAGTATCAGTGGTGAGGTAACCGCATCCACTCCACACAGGCAAGAACATAACAAAATCCGAGGAGGAAACATCGTATGAAGAAAGAATTGAAGATAATGAGTTTAGCCGTAGTCTTTATCGTTGGATGCACCCTGTCTGTTTCGGCTGCAACCTTCAAGATCGGCGAGGTGGACTGGTGGATCGGCGGCGCACTCCTGTACGAAGTCGGTTACCAGATGACAGATTACGGTGACAGGCTTACCGGTGACGATGATTCCAGAACCGATTTTTTTGTTGAAAACCCGGGAACCAGCCGCATTCAGACAAAAGCGACATATAAGGTCCTCACGGCCTTTGTAGATCTGGGCATCAAGGGATCGAATGATCGTTTCGGCGACGATAAGGCCATCTATACACGCCAGGCATGGATGTCCTATGATATGGGCGGAGGAAACTCTATTCTTGTGGGGCAGGCTTACTCGCCTACAGGATTGCATTTTGCCGAGCAGAGAATGTATCTTGACAACGCCTTGTTCGGGGCCGGTAATCTCTACCTGGGCCGCAACCCCATGGTGAAATTTACCCGCAGCGTGGACAACTGGACCCTGCAGGTGGCCCTGGAAGATAACGATACCGTGGATGTGAACGGAATCGCTTATGATGTTATCGATCAGCTCACCCCGGCAATGCATTTCTGCCTGACCTATAGCAACGATGCCATGTGGGTTACCCCGGCAGTGTTTATGCAGCGGTATGAGTACAAGGGTGTCAAGGATGTAACAGTCAACGGCTGGGCAGCCAACGTAGAGGGCGGATACAAACTTGATTTCTGCTGCATCGATTACGGTGCGTTTTACGGTCAGAACGTCGGCATATTCGCTGATGTTTTCAACCTCAGACCCGAGGCAGGTTTTGGCAGTCCTGTTGCCGACAGTACTGGAGACATCGAAGATGTGAGCAGTTACGGCGGATGGGCACAGCTCGGATTCCCCATGGAGAGCGCGACCCTGTTTGTGGGCGGCGGGTACCAGCAGGCCGCGGTGGAAGACGAAGATACACTGGACGCACAGTATGAAGACAGCGTTGCCATCTGGTCGGCTTTTGTCAGTGTCAAGTATCCCATTTTTGAGGGATTCTATGTCCAGCCGGAGGTTTCCTACTTCGACTACGGGGACAGCAAGGTCAAGAGCAGCACCAACGACCTTGGGACCGACCTCTTTGTCGGTGTTCATTTCCAGTACGACTTCTAAATAAGC
>CAYRCP010000089.1:0-7355 GCA_964422755.1 uncultured Bacteriovoracaceae bacterium
ATACATAACATGATACGGGCTTTCGTGCCCTGGCCATGTGCTTATACCTACATGGGAACAAAGACGCTTAAGATATGGAGCGGATCCTATAGCAATCAACCCCACGAACTCCCCAACGGAACCCTGATAAAAGAGGGCGCCAAGCTCAAGATTGCATGTTCAGGCGGCTTTATTCTGCCGCATGCCCTGCAGCTGCAGGGCAAGAAAGCCATGGACTCACAGGCCTTTTCATGCGGCATGCGTGAATCCCGCATCATTCTCGGAAAAGGAGATCTACCATGATCCTTGCTCCATCAATTCTTTCCGCCGATTTTACGCGTCTCGCCCTGGAAATTGAAAAGGTAGTATCTGCCGGTGCCCAGTGGGTCCATGTCGATGTAATGGACGGTCATTTTGTTCCGAACATCACCATCGGCCCTGTTGTGGTAAAAAACATTCGCCGCATCACCGATGCTTATCTTGATTGCCATCTGATGATCAGTGATCCCGACAGGTACATCGAAGCCTTTGCCGATGCCGGCGCAGACGGGATAACCGTGCATGCAGAGGCATGTACTCACCTCCATCGGACCCTTTCAAGAATTCGTGAGCTCGGACTGAAAGCAGGGGTTTCCCTCAATCCTTCAACCCCCCTGAATACCTTGGAATACTCCCTGGATGTTATTGATCTGATACTGATCATGAGTGTAAATCCCGGATTTGGCGGACAATCCTTCATCGATGCGGTACTCCCGAAAATCGACCGCACAAAGAAGATGGTATCCGGCAGGGATATCCTGGTGCAGGTAGATGGCGGCGTGGGAACGGACAACCTGGGCATGTTACTGTCTCGCGGAGTGGATGTAGTTGTTGCCGGGTCAAGTATTTTCAACAGCAACAACCCGAAGGCCACCATAAAGGAGATGTTTGCTATTGCATCGAATCAAAGCGCTTAAACATCTCATTTGCATCGCACTGTTCCTTGCCGTTTCAGCATGTACTCATGTGTCTCCTGAGATAACTCCGGTTAAACCCGAACAATCCGGTCCGTATTTATCCCTGATGCTCGCCCGGGATGCCGAAAACAGGGGCAACTGGACCGAGGCACTTCGTCTCTATGCAACGGTCGATGATCCTTTTACGTGGCTGGCCCAGGCCAGAATTCATTTTATCCTGAACCAGTCCGATGCCGCGCTCGATTATGTTGATCGACTTATTGAGGACGGCATCTATGTGGACGAGGCCATGGAACTGAGAACCAAGATCTATGCACGCAGCGGCAATTGGGAGCAGGCCATTGCGGACACAGAGGTCCTCGTGGACAAATACCCCGACAACCTTCAATTGAATCTTTTCCTTGCGAATCTTAAAATCGTTGTTTCAGATTTCACCGGGGCACGGGAAATTCTGGAGAGCCTCCTCGGGAGTCCTGACGACAGCATGATACTCTACACCCTCTCGAAGGCTTGTTTCGGCGCAAAGGATTTTGACTGTGCAAAGAAGGCGCTGAGTGACGTCATCGGGCTAAGCCCGACTTTCCAGCCGGCATACCTCGATCTCGCGAAGCTCCAGGGGCTGTTGGGAAACAAGGCACAGGCCGAGAAAATATATATGCAACTCCTTGAGGTCAATCCCGCTTCCAGCGACGCCCTGATTGCTCTGTCCGAACTGTACGTATCACAGAGCCGGTATGCTGATGCCATAACACTTCTTGAAAGACTCCGGGTGCTCAATCCCAATGTGCAGATCTTAAGAAAGCTCGTTATCCTGAAGCTGCAGGAGGGTCTGTTTGATGAAGCGCTTGATGACCTCTCCCAAATCGAGGAAAAAACGAATGAAGATCTTTACTACCTCGCCATAGCCAACGCCAGGCTGGGCAGATTTGAGACTGCCCTCGATGCGCTCGAAACCATTCCCCTGAGTTCACCTCTGGGATGCGAAGTAGCTGTCTTGAAATCAACCATCTTGAAAGACGCAGGAAACGCGGCCGAGGCCATAGAGGTTCTCCATGCTGCATGGGAATCCTCTTCCGAGAAAAAAGAATGCTCCGAGGTGGGCTACCAGCTGGCTACGGAACTCGACAATGCAGGCAGAAGAGATGAGGGGCTTGACGTTGCCATGACCCTCCTGGAAAAGAATCCCCATGATCCTGTAGCACTGAATTTTGTCGGATATGTATGGACCGATGAGGGCATCAACCTGGAGAGGGCCTATGCCATGATCAGTGAGGCACTACAGAAGCGGCCTGAAGACCCCTTTATCCTTGATTCCATGGCCTGGATTCTCTTCAAGACGAACCGCGCACATGAAGCCTTGCGCTATATGGAAATGGCACTGCAAAAATTGGGAACCGATCCTGTTATCCATGAACATATGGGAGATATCCTCAAGAGTCTCGGGAGAAAAGACGAAGCCCTTGATTATTATATAAAATCTTCTGTGCTGAATAATACGAGATCGGGAGTACTGGAAAAGATCGATGAATTACTGGAATGATTTATCGTAATATACTGTTGTTGGCGAGTGGGTGTGTATATGAGCAATGAAGCACGGGTTGGTATTTTTATTGTCATTGTTATTATCATCTTTGTCGTCTTATCCGTAGAGATAGGAGAACTGAGCTTTTCTAAAAAGAAGACCTATAACATCACCATGGTATTCTCCTCTGTTGAAGGTCTCAAGAAAGGTTCTCCCCTGGAGTTGGCCGGTGTCCAGGTCGGATCTGTTACCGGCATTGCGCTGAATGTGGATTATTCCGCCGTTGTATCCGCTGCCATAGAGGAAGACATCAAACTGCCCATCAATTCAACGGCTTCCATCGCAACCAAAGGGGTGCTGGGAGACAAGATCATCGTGCTGACCCCCGGCGTGTCCGGAAATACCATTGAACCCGGAGGCAACCTGGCGAGGACATCCGTACCCCCATCCCTGGATTCGCTGCTCATGCAATTGGGGGAACTCGCCGGAAACCTCACAGAGATGACCGCTGCCATGAATTCCGTGTTCGGCGACGAAGATACCCTGCGGAGTATCCTCAATAACGTTCATCAGCTCAGCGAAGATTCTGCAGCCCTGGTAGCGGAAAACAGAGAAAACATATCGGTCGTAATGACCCATTTAGCCACTATTACCGACAATTTTTCCATCGTATCGAACGATCTCGTCTCCACCTCTCAAGACCTTGGCGAGATATTGAATCGTATGAATTCAGGCCAGGGAACGATGGGAAAACTCATCAACGACGAAACCCTCTACGCATCCATGGTTGATTTCATGGAAAATATGCAGCAGTTCACCTCGAATTTAAGCCAGGACAGCACGATGAACCTGTTGCTGTCTGACCCGACACTCTATAATGATCTTGCGGCCATTGCAGAAAATATCAAGTTTATCACGGATGAGCTTGCTGCGGGCAGAGGAACTCTGGGTCATATCCTCGTGGATGAGGAGCTGTATCAACAGCTCAATGAAACTCTCCGCAATGCAAACCTTGCCGCACAAGGCCTGGAAGAGCAGGTTCCCATAACCGTCATGGGAACCATCCTGGGGTTGATCTGGTAGGAACCATGAGCCTTCGGCCCATCGCACTGATCATCATCCTCTCAATTCTCTGCGGACACCAGGCAATCGCCGGCGAATTCAATCTCTCGCCTGTGGTGTTCTATGAATCTGCCGAAGAAGACTATACCCTGAACATGCTTGGCCCCATCCTTGCCTTTTCATCCAAGAGTGCTGCGCTGCGACCTGTCTTCTACCGAGACGATCAACGAACCGATATCCTGTTTCCCCTGGGTCACAGCACCAACAACAGAGGATTCTTCTTTCCCATATACTCCTGTGTACAAGAGGATAACCATTCCCGCAGAACCCTGTTCCCCCTGTTTTACGGCACATATCGCGATACAAGCTACGGCGGTCTCTTCCCTCTTTATGGAACCCTTTATCACCGATTCGGCTATGACAGCGCACTCTTCGTTCTGTGGCCGATCTACTCGACAACAACCCTCCAGGATACCAGCTCTTATTATATCCTCTGGCCCGTCTTCTCCTACAGCCAAGACTCTGAATTCAAAATCTTTCCTCTCTATGGCTATGAAAAATCGATTGGTTCCCGTCATGATTTTGCGCTGTGGCCCATCCTGCACCGCAAGCGCGGTATCGAGAATATGGATGCCGTACTGCCGCTGTTTCTCTATTCTCGAGGGGAGTATTATAAAAACATCTCCATTATCTGGCCGTTTTTCAGCTACAGCAGGGATTTCAGGGCCAACCATAGCAGCATTGATTGTCCCTGGCCCCTCATCAGGTTCGCCAAAGGCGCGTATGAACAAACAAGGATCTTCCCCTTTTACCACAAGAAGATCATCCCCCCCACCTATTCGCTGACGAGTATACTATGGCCGCTGTACAGAAAAGAGCTGAACTTTGATAAAAACAGCAACCTGCGGCGAGAAAAGACCAGCATCCTACTTCTCAGCAGATTTTCTCATGAAATCTCTCTGCAGGGAGAAGAAACCTATGAGAAAACACTCTGGCCGGTATGGCATCACAAGAGGACAGCATATGACAGCACATGGCATGTCCCCTGGATCTTACCGTTTCGCCAGGAAGGGTACCGGCGAAACTGGCTGCCGGTTCTGACCCTTGCGCACGCAGAGAAATCCCGTGAATCTTCTGTTGTAGATATCCTTTGGCATACCATCTTCTATAAAAAGAGTGAAACCACGTCCCGACTTTCTCTCTCTTTCCTGTGTTCCTATGAAAAAGGTATGGACTACCGCGAATTCGCATTCTTTTTCGATCTCCTGAAGATAAGGACCCCTCGCGAAGCTCTTTGATCGTGGGATTTCTCATTCAGCCCTACAGTATTGTTGATCCCTTTTCCCACTTTACTACCTGAGATTATCTACTACATTGAGGGAGAAACCTCCTATACAACTTTCAGAGGTACTCCGATAGATCTGTTGTCCTTACTGTGATTTATTGTTACGTATAAAGATCTCAGGCATTGCTTGGATCAATACAAAGAGCAGGTGGCGAGACATGGCACTGACACGAAGAGAAATTCTCGAAGAACTTTCACGCCTCGGGGTTACAAGAATTGAGGAACTCAAGAAGGCTTGCCGGGAATACGAGACATTCTGGGCAAACTTCCTCAACAAGCGTGCGTTAAACTAATATCCACGCCAACACAACGTGGACTATCGATACCCTCCCAAAAAAAGGGAGGTATCCTTTCATGAAACCCAAGGATAGGTTCACACAAATTCAGTATACCGCAGTTGATTCCTCTTGTTTTTTTCCATGAACAGCCACGGGTTACTCGACTGATACAAACCGGTCCTTTTTCGCCCCGCATACCGGACACACGTCCGGCAGTATTCCATCAGAGACGTAGCCGCAGACATCACAGACATAGTAGAGCGTCTCCCGCTCCTCGAGGACATGGTCCATGGCCTCTTTATACAATTTGGCATGGATCTCCTCAACATCGCGGGACTGGCTGAAATACAGGGATGAAGCCTTGTCCCCACTCTCTTCGGCCTGTTTGATAAAACCATCGTATGCAACACCGGCAACCTTGCTTTCAGACTCGAAGCTCTCGGCCAGGTTTTCCTCGGTAGACTTGATCTCCTTGAGGAGTTTGAGCGCCCTCTTGCCGTGAAGCTCCTCTGAAAAGGAGATCACACGAAAAAGCTTTGCAAGCTGAGGATACCCCTCATCGACAGCCTTTTCCGCAAAGACCTTGAGCCTCAGCGATGCCTTTGATTCACCCGTATATGCCTGATGTATGGCATCACGAATCTTATCGTCCATATTTCCCTCCCAAATTGGTATTACCCTTTAATAACCGGGCATGACTTCTGTCACCGGCTAAACACTCCACATCCGGACGTATGCCCAGACGGGTCAATGCAAAATCATATCTCACCGGGTCATCCGGGATAATATTCCTGAAACAGGCAGTTATCTCAAGAGCGGTTTTCATATCCGATGATGCCCTGCAGGTCATCCCCAGGCCAGAGCATATGGAATACATATGGGTATCCAGGGGAACAATCAGCAGCGACGGGGAAACCCCCTCCCATACCCCGGGGTCCACTTCGTCCCGGCGCACCATCCACCGCAGAAAGAGATGGAGTCTTTTGCAGGCACTTTTCTTTTCCGGATGGGCGAGCAGGCTGTTGTACCCGTCGGGAAAAGATGATCTCAACTCCTTGACAAATGCTCCCAGGGCATCGATGGTACTGTCATGGGTTGATTTTAACGAGTCCTGAAAGCACCTCTTCAGTGAACCGTGCAGGGAAATCACCCGCTGAATTCCCATGAGAAATTCCGCCAATTCGCAAGAAGTGGTGAAACGGTGTTTAAATCCTTCAAACACCTGCGCAAGATGCTCTTTTGATACATCTTCAATAAAAGCCCTCGGCGTTGGCTGCATCTTGCCAAGAATGCACTCTATGCTCTTTTTTATCTGCGCAACCCTGCCATAGGCCAGGGCAGAAGCGATAAGGCCAACAATCTCCCTTTCTAAAGGATCGTCATAACGCCATACAAATTCGAGTGGATCGGGCGGTATATACTTGCGATGGTTGTATTGGAGGTAGAGCTCATCAAGGTAAGCTCGAGAAATGTTCATTGTGGGTCCCTTTACTTGATGCTACCCGGATATATCCCTACTCCGTCAGCGGATAGTGCACAGGGCATGCCCGATGCTGTGCACTATCCGATCATACCCACAGGAAAAACCCGTATCTTTAAATGCGCCTGCCCTGCTATTCCTCCGGAGCAAACTCATCCTTTCCTGCACCGCATACCGGGCACGTCCAGTCATCCGGCAAATCTTCAAAAGCAGTCCCGGCGGGGATGTCACCTTCTGAATCGCCTTCGGCGGGGTCATAGATATAACCGCATACAGAGCATACATATTTTTTCATTTCACCCTCCACGATTTTTTCTTCAGGTTTGTCTTGAGCATTCAAATCCCCTTTATAGGTCGGGGCGTTTTTCGAAGCCTTTCCGTTTTTCACATTCTGGTAATATGCATACGTAAGAGGAGTTCCACCTTTTAATACCTCGGCGCCCATCACCTCTGCCACAAAAATCGTATGCGTTCCGCAATCCAGGTTGCCCACCACCCTTGCATCAAAACAGGAAAGGGCGTTGTCGGTGACAATCGGGCATCCGGTCTCTCCACTTTTGCAGCTAACCTGGGACATCTTGTCTACTTCTCTGCCCGACTTGAACCCGAACAAGCCGATAAAAGGCATCGGTGTATCCTCTTCGAGAGCGGATACTGCCAGGACTTTGCTGTCTTGGATGTACTTGTGCGTAAGGTTGTTCTTATTGATGCTTACCGCAATTGTCGGCGGTTC
>CAYRCP010000090.1:0-7350 GCA_964422755.1 uncultured Bacteriovoracaceae bacterium
GATACTCCGGAAAGCGAGTATACCAGGTCGAGGGTCAGTCCGCTGATAACGGAAAGAACCATTATTACGGTGAGGTAGATGAGAGTGGTGCGTTTTCCCAGGATCTTGGGCACCATGGTCAAAGAGGTAATATTGGTGGCCGGGCCGGCAAGGAGAAACACGAGGGCAGCTCCGGGGCTTATGCCTTTGAGGATGAGCGCTGCGGCAATGGGTGTGGATGCTGTGGCGCATATATACATGGGTATGCCTGCCACGAGCATGATAAGCATGGTGAAAAGGCCTCCCCCGAGATATTCATTTACAAAATTATCGGGTATGACCGCAGAGATCATGCCTGCCAGGATGATGCCGGCAAAAAACCACACGGCAAGGTCACCCCAGAGTTCACCGAATGCATATTTCATCCCGAAAGAGAGCTTTTCGGTGAAAGAGTGATGGTTCGTATGGTCGGCTTGCCTGCAGTCTGTCCCGTCGCAGCAGTTGTCGATGGGGCAGGTCAGGTCCGGAGTGAGTGCGGCGGATGCAATGTACCTGCCTGAGAGATTTTCAATGAATCCCGCAATAGTTGCGGTGATAAAGGCCGCGACAGGCCTTGCCACGGTGATGATGGGGTCCAGCAGGGCATAGGTTATGGCGATGGAATCCACCCCTGATTCCGGCGTTGAAATGAGAAATGCCGTGGTGGCTCCGTTGTTTGCCCCCTGTTTTTTCAGCGATGCGGCAGCCGGAATGACACCGCAGGAACACAGCGGGATGGGAATGCCCAGGAGTGAGGCCTTTATCACGGAAGAAAATCGGCCGGAGCCGAGATGCGTCGCCACAAATGCCGGATTGAGAAAGGCCCGCAGCATCCCTGCTACGAGAATCCCGAAGAGGATATAGACAGAGGAACTCTGCAGCAGATGCCATGATTCCGTCATGATTGTTGTGAAAATGTGCATTGCGTTTTCCGTCCTTGTTTGCTGCAGGGCTGTATGTGTTTGCCCTGTCTGCAGGGTACATGTAGTGTCACTTCTCTGGGGAGGTCTACTCCCGCATGTGATCGAGCCCGGTCTGGATGAGCTCGGCAATGTGCTGGTCGTCCAGCGAATAATAGAGCATCTGTGCATCGCGCCTGCTCTTGACCAGGGCAAGGTCTTTCATATGCCTGAGCTGGTGTGAGACAGCAGATTCGCTGATACCGGTAAATGCGGCCAGGTCGCACACGCACATCTCGCCTGTTTGCAGCGCCATGGCAATGGCGAGTCGGGTCGGATCACCCAGGGCCTTATAAAAACGTGAAAGTGCCTCCAGTTCCTTTCTTCCAAGTGCCTCGGCCCTGGCCTTCTCGACACGGTTCTGATGCACCATGCGTACCCGACAGACTTCATTCTCGATTATCCGGTTCTTCTCCTGGGTCATGGAACAGTCCTTTAGTATCTGAGTATGTGCTCAGATACTAAATAATAAAGCGCACATTGTAAAGGGGAAAATCGATCATCAGCATCTGGTTTTCTGGCTTGTTCTTATCCGCCGGCGACCGGCGGGAACAGGGAGATGATATCCCCGTCTTCCACCTTTGTGGCAAGGCCCTTAAGATGAACGATATTCCGGCCGTTTTTGAGAATGATGACCAGGTGTTTGAGCTCCCCGTCATCTTCAAACAGCATGTCGCGGAGCCGGTTATGCTTTTTACACAGCCTGTCCAGCAGGGTTTGAATGTTCTCGTTCTGCGATATCTCCAGTTCACTTACCTTGTCCAGCAGGTCTCTGAAAAAGGCAAAGGCCTTGAGTGTTATCGTCATTACCTCTATCCTCTGATTATGGAGTTTCTCCCCTTACTGATGACAGTCAGGGCATGATGGATTCCGTTCAATATCAAGGAAATCCACCTCACCTCTCATTCCATCCCAGAGCATGAGTCTCCCTGTGAGCAGTTCGCCCTTGCTGCAGATATACTTGATGACCTCATTGGCCTGAATCGCACCGATGAAGCAGCAGCTGGTCCCGATAACCGGCGGGGGCTGCTCAGCGGGAGCGTCGGGAAAGATGCATCTCAAGCACGGCGTTGAGAAGGGTTTGATTGTTGTTGTCTGACCGGAGAACGCGCTTACTGCGCCATGGAAGAAGGGGATGCGCCGGTTAAGTGCGATGCGGTTCAAGAGGTATCGGGCAGCATAATTATCCAGTGCATCGATGATCAGCTCGCAATCATTCGTCATGCGATCTGCCGATTCCATAGTGATTTTCTCAGAGAGGGTCTCGACATTGATATGAGGATTCATTTTCGTGAGTTTTTCCCGGATGGAATCTGTCTTGCTTTTTCCGATATCTGCTTCCCAGTGAAGGATCTGGCGGTTAAGGTCGGTTTCTTCCACGTGGTCACAGTCGGCAACTTTGATGAATCCCACCCCTGCCAGGCACAGATATGTCGATATTACGGTACCAAGCCCCCCGGCACCCGCAATGAAGACTTTTGCATCCTTCAATTTTTTTTGACCGTCCTCACCGATCACCGGGATCTGGCGGGCATAGCGCGTTAACTCATTGTATTCCGGCATGTCCTGAGCCCTGTTTGCATTACCGCTTTTTATTCATCGTTGCGCGCATGAATCGCGGGTAAGAATATGTTCCTTTCAAGATGGAATTCTTGAAGGCTGATACATCGATCCTGCGCTTCATCAATGATGCATACAGCCCCTCGTTCCTGACCTCTCCAACAAAGATAAGCCCCTTTAGGATGCCGTCTTGGAGAATGATTTTACGGAAATAATCGGGTCCCTCGTCCCGGAGCACCTCAGGGCCGTCTGCCCTTGCCATCCCGGCTGAGAGCACCGATATGCCGAAGACCCGAAGGATGTTTCTCGCAAGGCTTCCCGGATAGGCCGTGGGGATCGATGCCATGTTCAGTGCAGCGATTGTCCCTTGTTCCTCAGCCGCAGGCCACAGCGCATTGAGGCGATGCTCACCGTAGGCGAGATCATAGGTTTCCGCCACATCCCCTGCAGCGAAGATCCCTGCTGTATTTGTTTGCTGATGCTCATCCACAACAATGCCCATACGTGTCTCGATGCCGCTTCCTTCAAGGAAAGGGATACATGGGTCTACCCCCTTGCCGATAATGACCAGAGAACAAGACAGGTGTTCGCCTTTTCTGAAGTGAACAGTGCCGTCTTCTTCGATCCTGACGATATCATCCCCTTTCCTGATCTCGATGCCTTTTTCCAGGAGCAGTTTCTCCATAAAAGCCGCTGCCTCAAGATCCATCAGGGTAGAAAAAACCCGGTTCGAACTGATCACAAGGGTGATATCCATGCCGAGTTTGTACAGGGCATCTCCGGTTTCCATGCTTACCGGGCCTGCGCCTGCAATGACTGCACGGCCTTTTGTGCTGTTGAGCCGGTTTTTGATCCCGATGACATCCGCGAGATCGCGGATGGTAAAGACGAACGGCAGATCGCTTCCTTCCACCTTGAGTTTTTTGGGAACACCGCCTGTTGCGATAAGGAGTTTGTCATAGGCGAAGTGTCTGCCCGATGCGGTCTCCACACGTCGCCGATCAGAATCGATTCGTGCAACCTCCTGATCGACAATAATGTCTGTACCGTGCGGCTCTGAGAGATACAGGTCTTTTTCCTCCACATCACCGGCAATGAGGTAGGGGAGTACCATCTTGGCATAGGGTCTGTAGGGCTCCCTGGTCAGGATGGTAATCTCACTTGACGTATCCACCCGGCGCAGCGTTTGTGCAGCAGATACGCTGGCCGGCCCGCCACCGATCAATAGATATTTCATTGAGATACTCCTTTTTGCCTGAAGCGGACTCACGTCGAAAGAGAGGGGAAAAGGCCCTCTTTCATAATCGTATGGACGGCACAGGCGGATATGCCTATGCCGTCTGCTTGTACGAACGTTCGATGTCTAAAGCCCCAGTTCGGCCAGTTTGTCCTTTGTAGGGATTCCTGATGTATCCCAGCCTCGAAGCGAGTAATACTCCGGCAGCATCTCATCGAGATGGCTTATGTTTCCCTTGGACGGTCCTTTTTTGACCTTGTCCTTCAGGAGCCTTTCCGGGAGGGTATCGTCCTTGCCGCTTAGCCCGGCATTGAGGTTGAAAAGTCGCTCCAGATTCCAGATGCGATCTCCTGTCTGCATGAAGTCCTCCGTTGAGTATTCAATGCCGGTAGCAGTACTGAGCAGTTCGGCCAGTTCATCTCCTCCTATGCCGAATGTGGAAAACAGACATGCACCGGATGAATCCAGCGCCGCGGTGAGGTTCTGGAAGATGATATTCAGATTGGCTTTGCCTTCAGTGATGAGTGGGTCGACCTTTTCGGGATTTCCCAGAACCTCGGGTGCAACAGTATACCCGCGTACGTGACAGCCCCCGCGATTGCTGGTGGCAAAATTCAGTCCGATGCCCTGGACAGCCCGGGGGTCGTATGCCGGCATTTCCTGTTTTTTTACTGACATGGAATACTCGGGGTGGCCGTAGCTCTCGGCCAGCCGGTAGCTTCCCATGGCCAGCTTTTTGCCGAAGCCTTCACCTTTGCCGGTTTTTTGCACCATCTCTACCATGGCTTCGGCGTTTCCGAAGTTGAGGGGGATGCCGTCGGTGTCCCGGGTGGTGATAATGCCGTTTTCGAACAGGTCCATGGCGCAGGCAATAGTTGTTCCCATGGTAATGGTGTCGATTCCGTACTCGTTGCAGAGATAGTTTGCCTTTGTAATGGCTTCTAGATCATCGATGCCGCAGTCGGGTCCGAAGGCCCAGACAGTCTCATATTCGGGTCCTTCACCAAAACCCTCGAATTTCGGATTCTTCACTTTTGTGGCGCGTCCGCAACTGATGATGCAGGAAAAACACCCGCGCGGGCGTGTAAGGAGCTTTTCCGAGAGCGATTCGCCGCCAACCTTGTCCGCTTCGGGGAAATACGATTCTCTGAAATTGCGCGTGGGCAGCCCGCCGATTTCGTTGAGGATGTTTACCAGGACATCAGTGCCATAGGTGCGAAGCCCTTTGCCTCCCACCTCGTGCTCCTTGATCTTGGTGCTTGCCCTCTCGGCAGAGGCGCGGAAGGCATCATTGTCACTTACGCGAACAGCCCCGGTGCCCCGTACTGCTACAGCCTTGAGATGTTTGGACCCCATCACGGCGCCCACACCGGTTCTTCCTGCCGCACGATTGTTTTCGTTCATGATATTGGCAAAGTAAACAAGCCCCTCCCCGCCAGGACCTATGCATGCAACACTTGCCTCTTCATCCGTAGCCTCACGTATTTCTTCAGTCGTCTCCACCGTGTTTTTGCCCCAGAGGTTTTGCGCACTGCGGATCTCGACCGTGGCATCCTTTATCCAGAGATAGACGGGTTTATCCGCCTTGCCCTCGACAATGATCATGTCGTAGCCGGCAAATTTGAGCATGGGCCCGAATATCCCGCCGGAGCTGGATGCGGCTATAGTTCCGGTAAGTGGCCCCTTGGTGACGACATTGTAATGACCTGCCGATGGGGCAAAGGTTCCGTTTAACGGCCCGGTGGCAAAGATGAGCTTGTTGTCGGGGCTCAAGGGGTCTGTCTTTGCATCGATCTCGTCATAGAGAATCTTGCTTCCGAGGCCGCGTCCACCGATGAACTTTTTTGCCAGGACGGGATCGAGCGCCTCTTTCCTGGCACTCCCGGCGGTGAGATCCACCCGTAAGATCGTACCAGTCCACCCATTCATGAGGCCACCTCCTCAAACGTTTTTTTGAACTCTACGGCGACAGCCTTTTTCCTGAGTCTTGCTGCATCGGTCTCTTCGACATAATCAAGTGCACCGGTGGGGCAGATCTTTACACAT
Organism: uncultured Bacteriovoracaceae bacterium; assembly: GCA_964422755.1. Taxonomy (GTDB): domain Bacteria; phylum Desulfobacterota; class Desulfomonilia; order UBA1062; family UBA1062; genus DSAD01. The sequence goes on from CAYRCP010000090.1 coordinate 5,821, forward strand.
TCCGGCTGTCCGTCACACAGATCGCATTTGATAATGCGTCTCGTGGCCGTTTCAAAGACGACGGCGCCGAATGGGCATGCAAGAGTGCACATGCGGCATCCGATGCATTTTGCCTCGTCCCATGCGACCCGGTTGCCTTCGGGATCATCATACATGGCGCCAGTAGGGCAGACTGCCACGCAGGGAGCATCCTCGCACTGTACACAGGTTGTCGGCATGGAAAATCCCTCCATTTCCCAGGAACAGACCTTTATTCGTGAAGTATGCGGCCTGAATTCTTTGTCATGGAAGAAGGAACATGCCAACTCGCACCCATGGCAGCCGGTACACCGGTCAGGGTAAACCATTAACATTTTTGCCATATCGTTACCTCCTTTAGTCCTTACGCTTATTGGGTTCTCGACGAGAAACAACGGTAAAAAAGAACATCAACAGATGGGACAGGTCTCAATATATCAGGCATCACCTCCTTTTCCTGGAAAATCAGAGCAGCGAGCTGTCCTCGGCTGCCCGGAAATTGTCATACCTAAAATTGAAACCATTGCCGGTCAGAGGATGAGTTATCGAAGCGTTGCTGTATTTTGCGCAATGTTGATTTATGTACAAATAAACGTAATGAAGCGTGGTAGCAATGGTGCTTTATTTAATAATAATGATGGCATAGGAATTGTCAACGATGCAGTGATCCGGGTCCTCCGGCGAAAGAAGCCATGCCCTTGCGGGCACGATTGTACGTGATTGCCGTCCTTGACCTGGGTATGCTACATTACAGCGGAAAGGAGTGTGTTGTATGCCGGTTATGAAGATCTTCTGGGATGATCCCTATTGTACGGAAATGAGTGCAAAGATCACACAGGTCGATCATGACAGTGTGTGTCTCGATCGCACTATTTTCTATGCGCAGGCAGGCGGACAGGCTTCGGATGCAGGGACCATCGGCGGATACGAGGTGACTCTGGCAAGAAAAGACGGCCTGGAGATCTACTATACACTGGCAGGGCAGCATGCGCTCAGAACGGGTGATGATGTCTCGGTTTTGATCGACTGGGACAGACGCTACCGGCTCATGCGGCTGCACTTTGCAGCAGAGATCGTACTGGAACTTATCTATCAGCACTTTGAAAGGCCCACCAAGATCGGGGCAAACATTCACCCGGACAAGGCCCGGCTCGATTTTGCCTGGGAAGGGAACATTTCCGATACCTTCCCCGTTGTCGAACGCAATGCCGGGCGATTGATCGATGCCGATCGGTCCATTAAAAGCGAGTTCAGCGATAAAGCACGCGAGCTTCGGTTTTGGGAGATAGAGGGATTCGCAAAGGTGGCATGCGGCGGCACCCATATCAGGACCACAGGCGAAGTGGGGGCCATTGCGCTGAAGCGAAAAAATATCGGAAAAGGCAAAGAGCGCATCGAGATTTCTCTCGTGACCGGAGAATAGCAGGCCGGTATCATCCCGGCTTGTGCTTTTTATGCATTGACACACACCCCGGGGCATCTTTATATTTCTAGGCACTAGGCACTAGGCAC